>CAZNQI010000014.1:0-8479 GCA_964575375.1 uncultured Faecalibacterium sp. | reverse complement strand
GTTGCAAGCATCAGCTTTACAGAATCACAGGACGATATGAGCAACGAACTTACAAGCGTTGGTAAATCAACTATTAAGGCTGTTATCAATGAAAAGGGAACACTTAACAGCTTTGAAGCCTATGCTCCTTACACAATGCGAATGGGTACAGGCATAGATGATTCTTCTATAAGTATGGAAATGATAGGCTATTCAAAGCTCAACTATACTTTTACAAGATAAACTAACAATAAATTAAGTAAATACTTTAAGGGGTACTTTCGTATCCCTTAAAGTGTTTGAAAGGTATTTTATGGATAATAAAAAATTATGGCAAACGGTTGTGTCCGCAGTTGCTATTGTTTGGATATTTTGCTTTTCCTTTATTGTTTCAATGAAGGTTGCAGATAAGCAAAGAAATGCTGCGACGACTACCTCTTTGCTAACACAAGCTACAACAGCTTCAACAACCACTACAAAGCCTACAACAACGGGCACAACAATGGAAAGAAACACGGCAGTCGGCAATAATGTTTCGGTTGAGGTGAGCGTTGGCGACCCTGATTGGCTAATTGCAGAGCAATCTTCAAAGGCAGAGGCTTCGTCGAAAAAAGCAGAAGAGGAATCCAAAAAGGCAGAGCAATCCAAAACAACCAACACAACGACCACAAAGCCGGCTTCAAACACTGCAAGCGTTCCCTCGGGTAAGGCTGATATTATAAACGCATATATTACGGGCGTAAACGCTCTTAAAAAGCAGCAGAATTTCTCTCTTACGGTAACAGACAATCTTGATATCACCATAGATGATATAACGGGTGGTACGGCTGTTCAAAATCTTGCAGACAGTCTTATGGCACAGAATGTATCGGAGCCTGAAAACTACACATTTATCGGTGGTGTTGATTCGGCAACGGGAAGCACTCCTACTCAAGTAATTGCTCCTCTTAACAGAGATGCGAGCGTTAATAATGATGCTGTACTCTCTGCTGAGGCTACATCTACAGGCGACGGTGGCTACACGGTAAAAATAGTTTTGATTGACGAGCTTCAAACTTACACAACTCCGGCGCCTAACCATCTTACAATGGTTGAGGTTGTTGATGTTGAGCCGCTTTTGCCGACCGGTGTTACAATAAAATCTCTTGACTTGACATACACGGGCACAACAATTGAAGCTACTTTTAATAAGGATAACAAAATTATAAATATGCTTCATTATATGTGCGTTAAGGAATGTACCGGTTCGGGTAGTATGGCGGCAGTTATTCCTATTACAGTTAAAATTCACGGTGAGTTTACAAGCCAATACGATATTACATATTAATAAAAATTTTTGTTGACTTAAGTGTAAATAAGTGTTATAATTGTAAAGTAAAATAATGTTAAAGGAGTAAGAACATGGAAACATTTAAAAAGATTGCTAAAACAGTAGCTATAATAGTTGCCGTTGTTGCTGCTATCGCAGGTATCTATATAGCTGTTACAAAACTTATTGAAAAGAAAAAGGCAAAGAATGCTGACGACAGGGAAAACTATGTTTCTTGCGCAGATTTTGATGCGGATTTTATTTCTGAGACAGTGGCATAAACAAAACTTATCAAAGAGAGCTGTAGTGTATTGCTATGGCTCTTTATTATTTTTGCAGTGCAAAAAAAATTAGAAATTTCAAAGCATAACGCAGCGATTAACGAAGTATGCTTAAATATTTGGGAGGAAATATAATGAAGAAAATTATTGTTGCGGGAGCAGGCCACGGTGGTCTTGTTGCCGCTATCAATCTTGCAAGACAGGGCTACGACATAACAGTTTATGAAAGCAAAAAAAGGAAAGAAATGGGCTATGATTGGCACGACTATCTCAATTTAACTGCTTTTGATATGTCGGGTATCGAAAGACCGAGCGAGGATAAGTACACAATGGGTCTTACGCAAGGCTTTAAAAATCCTTCGGCAACTATGAAAATTGACGTTGAGGTTGACCCTGATTCTATGACTATGGACAGAAAAGAGCTTATCAATCATTTGCTCACTATTGCCGAGGCTGCAGGGGTTAAGATACTTTATTCGCAAACGATAGTGTCGCCTATGGTTATAGGAAGCACCGTTACGGGACTTCTCATTTCGGACGGCGAAAGGCAGTACACGGTAACGGCAGATTTAATAATTGACGCTGCCGGTATGTATTCTCCCGTAAGAAGCAAATTGCCGAAGTCCTTGGGAATAGACAACGAGATTGAAGAAAAGAACATTTTTCACGTTTACAGAGCCTACTTCAACAATACAGACGGCTCTGTGTCAGCACCACCTTATACAATAAATCTTTTCCACATGAACAGACCGGGTCTGGACTGGACTATTACAGAGAAAGAGTATGTTGATGTGCTAATAGGTAAATTCGGTATGTCGGGCAAATTGACCGAGCAAGAGGTGGATGAAGCTATTGCTTCGTTTAGGGAGGATTTCCCGTATATTGGCGATAAAATAGTTCGTGGCGGTGTTTTTGCCGATATTCCTCTTATGAAAATGATGCCGCTTATTGTAGCCAACGGTTATGCAGCCGTAGGCGACAGTGCAGGTATGACAGTTCCTCTCAACGGAAGTGGTATCGTGCTTAGTATGAGAGCCGGAAAGATTTTAGCCGACACCATTATAGAAGCAGACGGCGAATACACAATTGAAAAGCTTTGGAGATTTGAATACGAATACTTCCAAACACTCGGCAAGGATCTTATTTTTGTTGATATATTAAAGAATTTCTTCACCTACATAAACGGTGGTCATGTGGATTTGTTTATGGAAAAGGGCGTTCTTTCTGCCGAGACGCTTTCTTTCGGAGACGGCTCGTCGTTTAAGGTAACACCTGACCTCGTTCGCAGTGTTGCAGGTGTTGCTCCTCACGTTGTGCCTCTTTTTGCACCGCTTATCGGCAGATTTAAGTCTTTACCTGTGAGTATGGTGCTTGAAAAGACGATGCCGAAGCAGTACGATAAGCAAAAGGTTGAAAATTGGATAAAAGCTTATAAGGCATTATAATAAATAAAGCAAGGGAGTGCCCACTAAGCACGGACAAAAAAAGCAAAACAAAAGCAGATGTGTTTCAGCTTAATTTTTACTGAAATACATCTGCTTTATCTATTATATGGAATTTTGTTTTGTTACGTAAAAATAATTTTTGCTTTTTTAGACGTCTTTTCGCCCTCTCGAAGTATAAACATACGCCTTCTGTATCTTAGTGGGCAGTTACTTGTGCTGTTATATTTCATCTTTGTTCGTAAAGAAGCTTAAAGGTATTGTTTTTGTGTCATAGACACCGTTTATCGGGTGTTTGCGTTCATAAGTGCAGTATATGATTTCGTTTGTGCTGTAAAGTATACCTACACTTATTGTACCTTTATGAGATAATTCTTTTTTGAGCTTTGCTTTTATAACCGACAGCCTTTTGTCCTCTCTTTTAAGACAAGAGGGAATTATGTCGCTACTGTTTGTGCTGATACGGTCAATTAGCATAATGTCTCGCAAACGCTCTTTATCGATGCCTTTAAGTGAAGAAAAATACTCGTAAGTGTGGCAAATATAATCGTTCAAAGCAGTGGAAGAAGAAACACCTTTTTCCTTGAGATACAAACCGAAATTCAAAAACAGCTTATAGGGAGTGCTTTTTGTTTTTTTGAGTATGTACTCTAAAGTCAGCGAAAATCTATGGCTGTTATAAAGGCGTTCAAGCTCGTTTTCTGCGATATGCAGTAGAGACAGCTCGTGATTTGTTATATCCGAAGTTGAAATTACTTCGTACGGGGCAGTGGGGGAATATTCAATGCCGTAGATATCCTTTTGCTTTTCAAGCGGTGAGCCGTGAAGCACCTTTAAAAAGCCGAGCTGCAGCATATCAGCCTTGATTTCGTATGCTTTGTTGAAGCTTTCTGTAAAGCTTTCGTAATTTTCACCGGGCAGTCCTGCTATAAGGTCTATGTGGATGTGGCAATTTGAAAAGGAGAGTAATTCTTTTACGTTTTTGACAACCTTTTCTAAATCGGTTTTCCTGTTAATCTTTTCGAGTGTGTCGCCGTTGAAGGACTGAATACCAATCTCAAATTGTACACTGCCCAAAGGCATTCTACCTATAAGAGACAGCATTTCGTCATCGAGTAAATCTGCTGCAATTTCAAAGTGAAAGCACACACCTTGCGGGATAGCTTTGCCGTAGTTGTCTTTAATGAATGAAAGAATTTCGCACGCTCTTTTTTTGTTGCAATTAAAGGTACGGTCAACAAATTTAATCGTTTCAGCACCAAACGAGCAAAGCTGAAGCATCTGCTTTTTTATCTTTTCCAAGGGGAAAAATCTTACCTTTGAGCATCTGCCCGAAAGACAAAAGGCACAGCTGAAAGGACAGCCTCTTGAAGCTTCAATATATGCAATTTTATTTTTGAGGCTTTCAAAATACTCCTCGCAGTACGGCGACGGTAAATTTTCAACATCAACTTCCTTTTCGGGCGTTGTGGTGATTTTTCCGTTATCTCTAAAGGACAGACCTGCTATGGGGGTCTGCTTGCTTAAGCAGATGCTTTGAAGCAGTTCGGGGTAACTGCTTTCGCCCTCGCCACACAGTACATAGTCTATGTAATCATATTTTTTCAGTACGTCTTTACTGTTGTACGACACTTCGGGACCGCCTAAAATGATTTTGGTTCGAGGGAGTGCTTGCTTTATTTTTTTGCATACATACAAGGTTTTTTCGATATTCCAAATGTAGCAGGAAAAGGAAACGACGAACGGACTTTCTGAAATTATCTTATCCGAAAACGCATCAAGATTTTCGTTAATCGTACCCTCGACAACCTTTAGTGTGATGTCATTACGGCACTTTTCCTTTGTGCTTGTGAAAAGGCACCAAGGAGCAAGGGAAGAGTGTATATATTTTGAATTTAAAACTGAAATAATAGCTTTTTTAGACATAAAAAACTCCTTTGGTTAACTCTATAATAGAATAACACAAAGAAGTTTTTTTAGCAATAAGTTTTTATTCAAGAATTCTTCCGTCGGTTGTAATCGTTACAACCTGCCAAGGAATGAACTTTCCGCTTTGTTGCAAAGCACGCTTAACTGCATTTTCAATTCCGCCACAGCAAGGCACCTCCATACGCACGACTTTAACGCTTTTGATGTTGTTGTTTCTGATTATTTGTGTTAGCTTTTCTGCATAGTCGCCTTCGTCAAGCTTCGGACAGCCGATGAGAGTTATATGGTTTCTTATAAAATCATTGTGGAAGCTACCGTAAGCAAATGCTGTGCAATCGGCAGCAACGAGAAGATTTGCATCGTTGAAATACGGTGCGTTAACGGGTACGAGCTTAATTTGGCAAGGCCACTGTGAAAGCTGACTTGTAATAGTTGTGGCTTTTTCTGCTTGGGGAGTAGTCGGTCTGTTGATTTCTTTAGAGAGTGTACCGGGGCAACCGCAAGGAAGCTTTGCACCCGTTTTTTTCATCTGTGCCATCTTAACAGCAGCTTCGTTATAAGCGGGAGCTTCTCTTTCTTCAAAGGATATTGCATCTGTCGGGCAAGCAGGTAAGCAGTCGCCGAGACCGTCGCAATAATCTTCTCTTGTGAGCTTTGCTTTACCGTTTATCATTTCGATAGCACCCTCGTGGCACGCAGCAGCACAAGCGCCACAGCCGTTGCATTTTTCTTCGTCAATTTTTATAATCTTTCTAATCATAACGTCCTCCGTAATATTTAATTTAAAAGCATTTTCCGTCTTTGCAGTCCTCTGCGTTACCGCAACGGTAGCAAAGCTCATTGGGGCATTGACCCGTACCGGTGAAATCTGCAATATTTTTAGCAGTTGTTTCTGCAATCTTTTCAAGAGCTTCCTCTGTAAGGAATGCCTGGTGAGAGGTTACTATAACATTAGGCATTGAAATAAGTCGAGCTAAAGTGTCATCCTCCATAATGTGTCCCGAGTTATCTTCAAAGAACAAGTCGGATTCTTCCTCGTACACATCAAGGCAGGCGGCACCAACCTTACGGGATTTGATACCGTTCAGAAGCGCCTCTGCATCCACCAAAGCACCTCTTGAGGTATTAAGAATAACAACTCCCTTTTTGCATTTATTAAGCACATCTTCATCAATTATATGGTAGGTTTCCTCTGTCAACGGGCAGTGAAGCGAAATGATGTCGCTTTTCGAGAAAAGCTCATTAAGCTCAACGTATCTGACAGTATCGCCGTTGTCGAGCCCATCAAAAGGAAACTTGTCGTATGCAAGTACCTTCATACCAAAGCCACGGCAAATATCAATAAACACTCTGCCTATTCTTCCCGTACCTATAACGCCTACAGTCTTACCGTAAAGGTCAAAGCCCGTAAGACCGGAAAGGCTGAAGTTAAAGTCTCTTGAACGAATATAAGCCTTATGGATACGGCGAATAGATGTCAAAAGCAGTGCCATTGTATGCTCGGCAACGGCATAAGGCGAGTAGGCAGGTACACGAAACACGTGAATTTTGCCAAAGGCATATTTCATATCAACATTGTTGAAGCCTGCACAGCGAAGTGCCAGCATTGTAACGCCCATTTCAGCTAATTTATCGATAACTGTAGCGTTTACCGTATCGTTTACAAAGGCGCAAACACCGTCATAGCCGTGTGCGAGATAAACTGTATCCTCGTTGAGCTTTGTTTCAAAATATTTAAATGTTATTCCGTACTCCTCACCGTACTTGTCAAAAGACGGCTTGTCGTAAGGCTTTGCATCAAAAAAAGCAATTTTCATACTAAAACCTCCTTGCTTTTATGGTTATATTATAGTAGAATGATAATAATAAATATGTTGAAAATTCAACAAATGGAGAAAAAGATGAAAAAATACACTAATATTTTGAGCGAATGTCCTCTTTTTAATCACATTAATGCCGAAAATCTTATAGGAATGCTTCGTTGTCTTGATGCAAAGGTGGAATTTTTCGATAAAAAGTACACAATATTTGCTGAGGGCAGACCTGTAAAGCAATTAGGTATTGTTTTATCCGGCTGTGTGCAGATTGAGCAGGTTGACTATTACGGCAACAGAAGCATAATAGGTTCCTTTGGACAAAGTGAAGTTTTTGCAGAGGCTTTTGCTATGGCGAACGTTTCTCATTTTCCTGTAAGTGTTGTTGCAAATGAGCCAAGTGAAATTATGCTGATTGATGCAGAGCGTATTTTACACACTTGCGAAAAGAATTGCAGCTTTCATCAGCAGATAATTTACAATCTTATGAGGGAATTAGCTGTTAAAACTCTTATGTTTCACCAAAGAATTGAAGTAACGTCAAAGCGTACTACGAGAGAGAAGCTTATGGCATACTTGATGCTGCAAGCAAAAAAGAACGAAAGCCACAGCTTTAAAATTCCGTTTGACAGACAGCAGCTTGCAGATTATCTTGAAGTGGACAGAGCAGGCTTGTCCACGGAAATCGGAAAACTAAAAAAAGAGGGTATTATAGCTTGCAAAAAGAACCGCTTTGAGCTTTTGTAACGGGCGACAAACTGAATGCTTCCCGTACTGCAAGAAAAGTGTAAGTTTTGGGTTAAATTAAAGCACCTCTTTAAGTGCTTTTACAAGAATATGAATTTATGTTTAATTTCTTGCGCCGATGTACTTAAGCACCAAATAAAAAACACTTGGTAAGTAAAATCTTGATTTTTTACTTACGTTTTGTTAATATAAAGGTATAATTTAATGGGAGATATAAAAATATGAAGCAATTAAAATTTTACGTAATGGCAGATCCGCATTTTTTCGATACAGCACTTGGTTGCAGTGGTAAAGAGTATGAAGATTTTATGCATTATGAGCAAAAGTGTTTTGCAGAAACCGAAAGCATAAACAAAAGCGTTTTTGAATTTCTTAAAAAAGCAAATGAAGCAGATATTGTACTCATTGCAGGCGATTTGTCTTTTAACGGAGAAAAAAAGAGCCACGAAGGCTTTATTAAACTTTTGTATGAGTTGAAAAACAGCGGTAAAAAAATCTATGTCGTTACTGCTGACCACGATTTTAAGTGGAGAAGAGAAGATACGTTTGCTTTCGGCGAAAACGGAAGATATTCACCTGAGCATACCGAAAGAAACGAATTGTTTGATATGTATAAAGATTTCGGCTTTGGTGATGCGATAGCCGTAGATCGAGAGCATCTTTCTTATGTGGCACAGCTTTCCGATGATGTACGTCTTATGGCACTTAACTGCGATTTGAAAAAAGACGGCAAATACCACTTCTTCGAGGAACAGCTGGAGTGGATAAAGAAGCAGGCAAAAAAAGCACAGCAGGACAACCAGACAATAGTAGCAATGTGTCATTATCCTATTCTCCCCGGTCAGCCTTTGTTTTCGCTGATTTCTCCTATGCTTATAAGAGATGCACATAAATTTGCAGCTTTCCTTGCCGATAACGGTATACATATTATTTTTACGGGACATATGCACAATCAAAGCATTAATGAATTAGTAACCG
>CAZNQI010000013.1:0-17982 GCA_964575375.1 uncultured Faecalibacterium sp. | reverse complement strand
TGCAGGCGGCTCATGGGTGATAATAAGGTCTACTTTACCGTCGTATTTTTGTAAATTATCAACACCTTCAACAAGCTCTTGTCTTGACGGAATTTCCATATCCGACCAAGTACCCATTTCAAAGCGAATATCTATATCGGGGCTTTCTCCACCACCCATTGTAAAAATCTTTGTGTTTTCAATGGTGAAAATTTGACCTCTCATAAGGTGAAAAATGTTTGTGGCTAATTGATGAACCTTTCCGCCGTTCCATTTCTTTATTTTTATTTTTGAAAGCATATCAAAATTTTCGTGAGTGCCATCCACGAAGCAAATGGTGTATTTCTTCTTGCTGAGCTTTTTAAGAGTGTTTATCTCTTCCTTTGAGCCGTTCCATAAAAAGCCAAAGTCTCCGCAAATTATAAGAGTGTCCCCGGGTTTTAACTTTTTGAGTCTGGGATCGTCAAATCTTGCAGCGTTTCCGTGTATATCTCCTGTTACATAAATCACAATTGGCAACTTCCTTTCATTTTTGTTTTCATAAAAAGTTTTTTATTTCTTTTTATAAAGGTATATACTTTTTTCTCTAAAATTGATATAATATATTTCTAAGTTTGTGCAATTATTTTAGCACATCTTTTCTTATAATGCAAATATATATTATGAATTTCAAAAAAATTACATACGAGGTGGATATAATGAAGAAGATAATTTGTTTACTCGCATCACTTTTATTCATAATCGCAAGTGCCGTGCCTTGCTTTGCCACGTTTGATTCCGGCGAACTGGCGGAAAAATTGGAAAGTCCTATTTATTATATGGAAAGCTTGGATGAAGAGACAGTCTTTTTTGAAAAGGATGCAGACAAAAAAGTTCCTGCAGCAGCGTTTGTTAAGCTTTTGAGTGCTGTTGTTGCGGCAGAAAAATGGAACAACCTTGATGAAAAGGTAACGGTTTCTCAAAACAATCTTTCTTTGGTAAAGTATGACTATGGTGTTAGAACTGCACTTTACAAGCAGGGTGAAAAGGTTACAAAGAGGGAGCTTCTTAATTGTCTTGTGGTATATAGTGCAAACGATGCCGCAAGTATTATTGCTTATGAGATAGCGGGCTCACTTGAAGGCTTTATTTCCGAAATGCAGGCCGTAGCAGAAAAAGCAGGCTGTAAATCAACCGTTATAAAGAACATTCACGGCTTTGACGAAGATGGGCAGTACACAACGGCTGAAGATATTGCGGCTATTATAAAATACGGACTTAAGTATCAAAGCTTTTCGGATGCCCTTTCGATGACAAGCATCACTCTTTCAGCTACAGAGCAAAACAGCGAGAGAACATACTCTTCAAGCAATAAAATGATGACAGCTACCATTTCGGACTATTATCATTCTGCTGTAACAGGTGGAAAGCACACAAGTACAACCGAGGCCGGTGAATGTATCGCAGTCATTTCAAACAAGGACGGGTATTCTTATCTTACCATTGTTTTGGGTGGTGAACTTAAGGATATAGATAGCGACAGTGTTAACGAAAACACCTGTATGACAGACGCAAAAAAGCTTCTCAATTGGGTTTATGATAATATAAGATACCGTGTTGTTGTATCTCCTACACAAACAGTTGAAATAATCAATGTTGTTGCAGGTAAAGGAACGGAAACCTTGAGACTTATTCCTGAAAAGGAAACATCGGCTCTTGTTCCGTCAAAGGTTACGTCTGCAAGTGTACTTTTTGAAATTGTTGAGGGAACAGTTCCTGAAAGTGTAACAGCGCCTGTAAAGGCAGGAGATTATATGGGACAAGCCAAGGTGTATTATGCAGGCTCAGAGCTCGCAACGATTAATTTGATAGCAGGTGAAGATGTTGAGCTTAGTACAGTTGGTCTTATAATGTCCTTTGTTTCAAAAATAGTTGGTTCAAAGGTATTTCTTGTTATTTCGCTTCTTTGCTTTTTAGCTTGTCTTGCTTATCTTTGCTATTATCTCAACAATATTAAGCGATTGAAGAAGCTGCAAGAGCAAAAGGAAAAGAGAGATGCACAAATAAAAGCAAGAAAAAAGTAAACCGATAATTGCAAAGGCAGTGTCGCTTTGTTTGGTGATACTGTATTTGTAACAAAAACAATAACAATTTGCTTACTTTGTTGACAAAACTTTTGAAAGTGTATAATATTTAATTGTGATTATATAAAATAACAGGAAAGGTTGATTTTATATGAAGAAAACTTTAAAGTTAATTCTCAGCGTTGCAATCATAGTTATGACTATGTTTGCCGTATTTTCGTTTTCCTCTTCAGCAGCAGACAGAGAGGGTAAGTGGATAGGTGCATGGGGTACCTCTCCGGTTGAAATCGGTCTTGACGGATACGATAACATCCAAGCTTTTCTTGGAGAAATTACAGGCAGAATTGTTATAACTCCAACAGCAAGCGGTACAAAGATGAGAATAAAGCTGTCAAACTACTATGGTACTTCGCCTCTTACAGTATATTCAGCTACTGTGGCAAAAAGCGAGGGTAACAGTGCAATTGATACAGACAGCTTAAAGGTTATAACCTTTAACGATGGCGCTCCCGCTGTAACGATTCCTGCAGGAGAAGAGGTTTATTCGGATCCTGTCGGCTTTGAGGTTACTGCTTATGAGGATATAGCTGTCAGCTTTTATATCAAGGATTTCCAAAGCATTAAATCTATGGGACTTTCAGGTGCTACAACATACCTCACAACGGGCGATGCAACAAGAAGTAAGGACTATAATCTTTTAGGCAGTGTTATGGATAATGAGACTGTTGTTAATATGCTCGGTATTTTTCTTAATACAAATTTTGAGCTTGCTTTGTCCTACGGTCTTATTGAGGTCGTACCTTTGGTTGCAACCTTAGATGTTTATTCAAACGATACTGCATACAGTGTGGTTGTAACAGGTGATTCCACTGTTTCCAATTACTTCCCGCAATATCTTGGAGAAAGCATATTCGAAAAGGGAAATGTACATAATGTCGGTGTTGTAGGTAAAGGTATTATCGGTAACCGACTTTTAGGCGACGGCTTAGGATACGGTTCCTTGATTTTCGGCGATTCTCTTCTTGACAGATTTGAGCGTGATGTTCTTTCAACATCCGGTGTGGAATATGTTATCGTAAAAATCGGTGCAAACGATATTATGCACCCGGTTTGTACGGATATAATGGAAATGTATCCGGGTATTGAGCAACCTTCAGCACAAGACATTATTGAAGGTTACAGAAAAATATTTAAAATGTGCCACGATAAAGGAATAAAGGTTATCGTTGTAGGTATTACACAATGGAAAGGTAATACAAGAGACTATCTCGGCACAGGTGATAAGTATGTAAGAACAGACGAACAGTTCAAAGCTGACTGGCAGATAGCTCTTGATGTAAATGAGTGGATGTCTACTTCAACTGAACATGACGGATATGTGAACTTCAACGATATTTCTGCAAATCCGCTTGATACAGAGGCGTTTTTACCCGAATATACCATAGACGGTGCTCATCCGTCGGATCTTTTACAAAGAGTATGGGGCGACTATTTCCCGGTAAGCCTTGTAGGTGTTGGTAATTCACCGTCGGGAGTAAGCCTCAGCAGCTCAAGCGTTACGATTTATAAGGGCAAAACCAAGACACTCAAAGCAACAGTTTCCCCTTCGGATGCTGAAAATAAGGAAGTATATTGGCATAGTGAAGATGAGTCTATTGCAAAGGTAGACGAAAACGGTAAGATTACAGCTGTTAGCAACGGTACAACGTATATCGTGTGCGAAACAAAATACGGCTGCGGACAGCCTGTTTACAACGGCAATAATGTTTACTCCGGCTATATTGCAAAGTGTAAGGTTACAGTTAAAACAAAACCGACATCAGTAACACTAAACAAAGAAACAGCATCTATTTATACAACGAAATCTATCACTTTAAAGGCAACCGTATTACCGAGTGATGCTACAGATAAAACTGTTTCCTGGTCATCGAGCGATACTTCTGTTGCGACGGTATCCTCGACAGGTAAGGTAACCGGAGTTGGTGCAGGTAAAGCGACTATAACCTGCAAAACCAACACAGGTGCAAAGACAGCAACCTGCGAAATTACGGTTAATAAGAAAAAAGAAGTAACAGGTCTCGCACTTAATTATACTTCAAAGAAATTGTACGAAGGAAAAACTCTTGCATTAACAACAACCATAACACCTTCAAATGCAACCTTCAAGGATGTTAAATGGACTTCGTCGAATGAAAAGATTGCAAAGGTAGACAGTAACGGTGTTGTAACTGCTATTAAAGCGGGTACGGCAACCATTAAGTGTAAGTCTGTTGATAATCCTATGCTTGTTGCATCGTGTAAGATTACTGTTACGGTAAAAGCAACAGGTGTACAGCTTAACAAAACATCAATAAAGCTTTATGAAACGAAATCAAAAACACTTACAGCTACCGTATTACCGTCTAATGCAACATATACAAGTGTAACCTGGAAGTCGTCAAACACAAAGGTTGTTAAGGTGGACAGCAACGGCAAGATAACAGGCGTAAAACCGGGTACAGCATATATCACTGTTACAACCAACAAGGATAATTACGTTGCAAAATGTAAGGTAACGGTTTTAGATATTGTGTATTCAAAGAAGGTTACACTCAATGAATCGGCAATTACGATAAAGGACGGTAAAACCTTTACGTTAAAAGCAACGGTAACTCCGTCTGATACATCGGATGCGTCTGTTACTTGGACAAGCTCGAACACAAAGGTTGCAAAGGTAAGCTCAAAGGGTGTTGTAACGGGCGTTAACCCGGGTACGGCTAAAATCACCTGTACAACCAAGGATACCGGAAAAAAGGCTACTTGTACCGTTACGGTTAAAAAGGTTACGCCAACCAGTGTATCGTTTGAAAAATCAAGTATGAAGATCGATTACGGTAAAACCTATACTCTAAAAGCTACGGTTCTTCCATCAAATTCAACAGACAAATCTCTTAAATGGGAATCAAGCAATCCATCGGTTGTTACGGTTACAAGTGAAGGAAAGATTAAAGGACTTAAGGCCGGCAAGAGTGCAACAATTACAGTTACAACAGTTAGCGGTAAAAAGACTGCAAGCATAAAAATAACGGTTAATCCTGTGGCGGTAACAGGTGTTAAGCTTAATAAAACGGCAACCGTTATGTCGCTTAACAAAACACTTACACTTAAAGCTACTGTATCACCGTCTAATGCTTCAAACAAGGCGGTTACATGGAAGTCCAGCGATACCTCTGTTGTTAAGGTTAATTCAAGCGGTAAGGTAACAGCAGTAGGTACAGGTACAGCAATAGTAACTTGTTTGACAAAAGACGGAGGATATGTTGCCGTTTGTGTTATTGAGGTCAAGACAGTTAAGGTTTTAGGCATTGAAATAAACAAAACAAGCGCAACCTTGTCAAAGGGTGGCACACTTACTCTTAAAGCAAATGTCCTTCCTGAAAACGCAAGCAACACAAAGATAACCTGGTCCAGCTCGGATACTTCTGTTGCTAAGGTGAATTCAAGCGGTAAAGTAACAGCAGTAGGCAACGGTACTTGTCAAATCAAGGCAAAGAGTGCCGACGGCAATTATATTGCTTCTTGTAAGATTACAGTTAAATAAAAAATCAGCAGCGAATATGCGTTCTATATTCGCTGCCCTTTTTTAGCTTTTAAATAAGGTGCTTTCGATCTAAAGTCTTCAGATTAAAAGCACCTTTAATTTTTATCGTATATAAGGATACGGGTTTGTCTTTTGACCGTTTATAAGCATTTCAAAATGAAGATGAGGTCCTGTCGAATTGCCCGTTGAGCCTATTCGTCCTATCTGCTGACCTTGATATACCTTTTGACCTACACTTACTGCAATAGAGCCGGGGTACATATGAGCGTATCTTGTCTTGTAGCCGTTGCCGTGGTCAATAACAACGGTGTGGCCATATCCTGACCAGCCACTGTAAGCTGTTACTACCGTACCTGAAGCCGAAGCTACAACGGGTATACCTGCCGAACTGCCACTGCCTAAAACAATATCAATACCGCCGTGATAAGACCAACCGGAAATACTTGCACTTCTGTATCCGTAGTGAGATGAAACAGCGTATGCACCCTTTGTTGGCCATATAAATTGCCTGTACGATGTTGTAATTGAAGATGATACCGAGGAGGAGACAGAGGAGGCTGTTTTTGTACCAATCAAAACAATTTCGTTAACAGGAGCCTTTGTCTGTTTTTCGGAAACAGGAGAAGTGTAAGATTTTTTGCCGTCGATATAAGTTATCAGTTCGGTTATAAGCTTTTCTCCGTTTTGTCCTTTTTGTGTGGTTTTTTTCGTGCCTTTTGCAAGAGTTGAAGAGTTCCTTTCAATTGTTTCGTATTTGATTGTTTCTGTTCTCGTTGCAGTTTTCATAACTTTAACACGCACATAATTTGTTTCCTCTGCAACAACCAACTTTTTTATTGAGCTGAAAGAGTAAAAATCTTTAGAGGGATTCATAGCCTTTAATTGTTTAACGGTTAAAGAATATTTTGAAGCTACAGATTTAGCTGTATCACCTTTTTTAACGGTGTATACCTGCTTTTGTGTTTTGGGCTTTGAGAGCGTTTCTTTTAGAGCTTCAAGATCCCAAATAACGCCGTTTTCTTCTTCATAGTAGCCCTGCACATATTCAATTTCTTCAACAAACGATACCAAAGTACCTTCTTCGGCACTTTTTTCATACGGTGAAAGAATGGAAGAAAAAACTCGAACAGCGTCGCTTTCGTTCTTAACGGCGCATAAAAACTCACCGTCGATATAAATACCGCAGGCTCGCGTATAGGTTGTGTCTTGATTTGCAATAAGCTGTTCACTAATCATTGAGCTGTTGCTGAGTTCGCTGATATTAATTCTGGAAAGCTTATATACAGGCTGCTGTATATTTATATCAGTGCTTTTCGAGGTTGAAAGAAGAGTGAGAGCTGTGCTTTTTGCTGTTTCAAAAGTGCTTTCATCTTCAATATAGCCGATACTGTTGCCGTTATAAATAACCTGCAGAGCATAGATTTTGTCCTTTGTATTGTTGTAAGAGAAAATTAAAATACAAACAATACAAATCGGCAGAAGAATGTTAACAGTAGTAGTCAGTATGCCTTCGCGATTGGAAATTTTAGCGTAAAAAGCACGGGAAGTATTTTTTAAAAAGAAAGAGACTTTGTCCCGTTGTCTTTTTTCGGAAGCTCTTTTGATAGCTTCAATATCCTTCAAAAGCGATGGCTTCAAAATAGTTTTAAGCTTATCGCTTTTAATAAAATCTTTTGCTTTTTTGAAAACAGGTGAGAGAGCATTAAAAAGCAAAACGAACGGGAAAGACAAAACGGGAAATATTTTGGAAACGATAAATTTTAATATATTGATTGTAATTTCGCCAACGTTTTCTGCAAAAGCAACAAAGGAAAACGATACTGCGTTCGATGGCTTGCTTTGCGATTGCTCTTCACTGTCGGAGCTTGCAAGTAAATCGAACTCTAACGGAAACACAATTTGCTCTGCTTCGGTTTCTCTGTATTCGGGATAAAGACCGTCATCCTCATAAAAGTCTGCATCGTGAAAAGAATATTCCGTACCGAGTAAATCTTCGTGTTCGACTTTTGCCAAATTCTCACCACCTTTTTTAAAATTTTAAGCGTATAAGCTTATTTTGCGGGATAAGCCAGATTCTTTTCCTGCCAGTTTAAAAGAACCTCGTACATAGCAGCAGCTTCGATTTTTGCTTTTTGTAAATCGTGATCATGGTAGTTACCACATTCTTTAGCTGATACACCGGGTACATCACCTTGAAATTCGCTTGAAAATTTGAGTGCTTGCTTTGTAAGCTCTATTGCATCACTTGAGCTTACCTTATCTGTTGTTATGAAGTAAAAGCCTGTTCTGCAGCCCATAGGTCCGAAATAGATTATTTCATCGGAAAAAGCGCTGTTTCTTACAAAGGTTGCAAAAAGATGCTCAAGAGTGTGAATTGCACCGTTTTCCATAACAGGCTCAACATTAGGTCTTCTTGTTCTTATGTCGTATGTTATTGTATTGCTGTCTGTTCTTGAAATATACATACCCTTTGGTAAAATTGTGTGGTCAATTGTGAAGCTTGCAATTTTTTTCATACTTTATTGTCCTTTCTCAGTTTAAAGCTAAATATTCCTTTGAGTCGAAAAGCTGTCTCACAGCGTGCAAAAGCCCCTCATTTTCATATTTTGAAAGCTTGGGGTCGTCAAGAAGCAGTGCATCGCAAGCACTTTTTGTTTGCATTACGATATCCATATTGTCCGTTAAGCAAGCAATTTTAAGCTCGGGTAAGCCGTGCTGTCTGCTGCCGAAGAAATCACCGGGACCTCGAAGCTCAAGATCCTTATCGGCAATTTTGAAACCGTCATTAGTTTTGCACATTATGTCAAAGCGCTTCCTTGCCGTTTCATTCGTGGCGTCGGAGATTAAAATGCAGTAAGATTTGTTTTTTCCCCTGCCCACTCTTCCACGAAGCTGATGAAGCTGTGAAAGACCGAATCTTTCTGCGTTTTCTATAACCATAATAACAGAATTGGGCACATCCACACCAACCTCAATAACGGTTGTAGAAACAAGAAGCTGAAGCTCGCCGTTTGCAAAGTTTTTCATTATTTCATCCTTTTCCTTGCCTTTCATTTTGCCGTGAAGCAGGCCTACCTTATAGTCCTTAAACTGTTTTTCTTTAAGAGCTTTTGCGTATTCAACAGCAGAGGTAAGACCTGCGTCGCTGTCCTCAACAACGGGACACACGATATACGCTTGTAAAGACATATCAAGATGTTTTTTTATAAAATTGTAAATTCTTTCGTGATAAGATGAATCAACACAATAGGTTGATATTTTCTGCCTGCCTTTCGGTAATTCGTCTATAACGGAAAGGCTGAGGTCGCCGTAGATAATAAGTGAAAGTGTTCTCGGTATAGGTGTGGCACTCATAACAAGTGTATGGGGATAATCACCCTTGCTTGAAAGTATACCTCGCTGATTAACTCCGAAACGGTGTTGCTCGTCTGTTACGATGAAGCCCAAATTTTTAAATTCAACATCCTCGCTGAGAATAGCGTGAGTTCCGATGATAAGATCTGTCTCGCCGTTTTTGAGTCTTTCTTTTATCTCTCTTTTTTGCCTTACTCCCATAGAGCCTGTGAGAAGTTCTGCTTTTATGCCTGTGTCTTTCATAAGTGAAGAAAGTGTTTTGAAATGCTGCAAAGCCAAAATTTCCGTCGGAGCCATAAAAGCACTTTGAATTTTACTTTTTGCCATTGTATATATCAAGGCTGCAGCGACAACTGTTTTACCGCTACCTACATCACCTTGTACAAGTCTGTTCATTGGTATGTCTCTTGCCATATCAAAAAGACATTCGTCAATAACTCTTTTTTGTGCGTTTGTAAGTGTGAACGGCAAAAGCGAGTAAAAATCTTCCTTGAAATTAGGGTCTGCTTTGAAACTTGTTGTAGCTCTTGAATGTCCTTTCAATTGTCTTATTCCGAGCTGCAAGGTTAAAAGCTCTTCAAAAATAAGACGTCTTCGTGCAATTTCAAGATCTCTTTTGCTTGAGGGGAAATGTATGTTTTTGAGTGCAAAGGCGTTGTGGCAAAGAGTATACTGTTGCCTGATACTGTCGGGGATAATATCCTTTTCAGCGTTTTTGTTATAAGCTTTAAGCGCATTTGCGATAATTTTTGAAAGCATATTGCTTGTAAGACCTGCAGTAAGAGGGTAGATAGGCTTTAATTTAGCTGCTGAATCGAGCTTTTCAATTATCGGAGAGTTCATTTCAAGCCCTCTTTTTGAAAGTGTAACCCTGCCGTAAAAAATATATTCTTCACCCTCGTGAATAGTGTCGGCAAGATATTTGTTGTTAAAAATTGTAAGATGCACTGTGCCCGTGTTGTCGAAAAGAACTGTTTTATAAAGCGTCATACCTCGTCTTATGAGCTGTTGTTTAACATCATAGCCAACAATCGCTTTAAAGCAGCACACAGTGTCGGGAAGAATATCCTTGATAAAACAAAGAGATGTCATATCAAGATAGCTTCTGGGATAAAAATGCACAAGGTCATAAAGAGATTTTATACCAAGCTTATTTAAAAGCTCGGCTCTTTTTTCGCCCACACCTTTAATATATTTAAGCGGCATATCGTAGGGCACCTTTATCCCTCCTTCACTTTTTAATCGGTTACGCTCCAGGAATAGATATTCTTAAACGGCTCATATTCGTTTACTGTATCGTCGTAGGTAAGCTCTCTTGAGTAGTAAGCCATTGCATCTCTAAAGCAAATTGGTATAAACGGCTTTTGAAGCGCGAACACTTGGATGAAAGTGGTGATATCAATATTCCCGCTTATAAAGTCGTTGTATGCTGTTGCTACGGTTGACGATGTGTCAATTCCGTAGCTTAAAGAGCCGTTAGCGCTGAAGAAGCTGTTAAGGCTCATATCGGGCGATAGCTTTACTTCGCCGACATACAAATCGAAGCTGCCTGAGTATAAGGCGGATTTGTATTCTTCAAATGTAAGTTCCTTAAGCGTTACACCGATACCAACATTTTGAAGCTGCTCTTTTATAAGCTTTGCACATTGCAGCTTTGGCTCGCTTTCGCTGTTTACTATCATAGTAAGCTCTAAATACTGCATATTTTTTGAACGGATAGTGTTGTTCTTGTACGCATAAATATAACCGCTGCTCTCAAGATATTCTTGAGCTTTAGTTATGTTTTGTTGTGTATCCGGTGTTTGAATAGATTTTACAACTTCCCAATTCGGATTAAACGGTATTGCAGTGCTTTGTCCCATACCGCTGTAAGCGGTGTCGATAATTGTGTATCTGTCTATTGCACAGCTTATAGCGTTAATTAAATTGACATCAGAAAAAACTTCGTTTTTACTGTTGTATGAAAGATAAATCATATTGTTGAGATTTATGCTTGCTGTATTGGCAACTATCTTTGTATACTCACCGTCTGTAAGGTCGTCGAAGAAATAGCTGAGATCGTTTGTTTGAAGAAGATACAGCTCTTTCTTTTCGGAGGTTATCTCGGTGAGGTAAATCTTTTGTGTTGCCATTTCTTCGTTTCGGGTTGTACTTTCGTTTGACGATAGAATATACTCGCCGTCTTTCTTTGCAATTGTATATCTTCCGCTACCTACGGGCAGACTGCTGTCGCTTGAAGTGCCTTGCTTTACAATAGGAAATGTAAGGCAGTTGTGTGAGTATAAATTATCGCTTTCGAGAATAAATATAATCTGATTTTCGCCTTTTTCACAGGAGACAATATTCTCTAATCGGTTTTTAAAGAACACACTTTCCTTTGCGAGCGAGAATGAATAGCTGATATCGTAAGGAGATATCGCACTGCCGTCGGAAAAATAGATTTCCTCTTTCAGCGATACAATAAGTCTGTTGCCGTCGTAGGAATAGCCTTCCGCTATTAACGGCTGCACGGTGTAATTATCCCCGGGCAGAAACAAGCTGTCATAAATCAAGGTTGAAATTTTAAGGTTTGTGGGGCTGTCCGTAATAAACGGATTTAATGATTTTTCTTTATAATAACCCAAACTGATTTTGCTTTCCACTTTGTTTTGAATGGTAGTTGTTTCTTCGCTTGCTGTTGTTTCCTCGGTAGTATTCGGGTCATCTTTTAAATTTCGGCAAGCGGTGAAGAAAACAGATATGAAAGCAAGGCACAAAATCGCAGCTAAAAGTTTTTTCATATTTATTCTCCTTGATTATTCAAAGTTTACAAGTTCTGTTTCGGTACATCTGCCTGTTTTTTCATTAATTGTAAAAATACAGCCGTTGATCATACAAGGGCCTTTTGCATTGTCGAATCTTACGGGCATATTGGTTTTAAATTTTGTTATTATTGTGTTTGTGTCAACGCCGAGTACACTATCAGTAACACCACACATACCGATATCTGTAATATATCCTGTGCCACCTTGCAAAACACGGTTATCGGCTGTTAGAACATGGGTGTGAGTGCCGAAAACGACAGAAACTCTTTTATCAAGATAGAAACCCATTGCCTTTTTTTCTGAAGTGGTTTCAGCGTGAAAGTCAACGAGAATTATCTTTGTTTCGTTTTCAATTTCCTTTAAGGCTTTTTCAACTGCATAAAAAGGGTTTTCAACATTTTCCATAAACATAACACCCAAAAGATTGATTATGCCGATTTTAAAAGCGCCCGTATCAACAACGGCTACACCTTTGCCGGGATTCATTGACGGGTAGTTATACGGTCTTATTATATTTTCGCAATCATCAAGATAATTGTAAATCTCTTTTCTTTTGTAGGTGTGGTTGCCGAGTGTGATGAAGTCAACACCGCTTGTGAAAAGGTGGTCTGCAGAGTATGGAGTTACACCGTTTGAGGCGGCAGAATTTTCACCGTTCGCTATACAGAAATCAATGCCTTTCATTTTTTTGAAGGATGGTAGCTTTTTTCTTATAAACTCGCATCCGTTTTCACCAACAACATCACCGAGTACAAGTATATTCATAGTAAAAATCTCTTTTCTTTAGTCGTTAAAATCTGCTAAATATTCGCTGATATCAAAGTCGTCATCGTTTGGATAATAGTCCCAGCCGTCATAGTAGTTGCCTTTTTTGTCGTCAACCGGTGCTTCGGGTATTTCTTTTATTACCTCAACCTTTTTGCCGGACATCCACAAAAAGTGAGATAATAAAACAGTATAGCCGCAGCCCGAGGGTGTCATCCATTCGCTGACAGAAGCTTCGGGTATTCCGAAATTAGCGAGAATAGTTGAAATAACACCACCGTGAGTTATAATCGCTGTGCTTTCTGTGCCTGTTTTTATAATACCGTCCACAATTTTGCTAAAGCATTCACAAACTCGGGAAGAAAATTGCTCATTGCTTTCGCCAAAGGGTGGCTTTATACCTTTTTCTCCGACAATCCATCTGTCAAAAAGAGGTTGCTTTTCGTGCAATTCCTCAGCAGTTTTACCCTCAAATTCACCGAAATCATATTCTGAAAGGTTGTCTATGATTATACTTTTTTTATCGGGATATAAAATTTCTGCTGTAGCAGTACATCTCGAAAGAGGAGAGGAAAACACAAAGTCTGCTTCTGGGTATATATAATCGCTTTTCATAACCTCTAACTGCTCAATACCTTCAGTGCAAAGGGGAGTGTCGTTTTTTCCTGTATAAACGCCGTCTAAATTATCATTTGTTAAACCGTGTCTTATGAGATGTATTTTATAAGTTTTCATATATAACAGCTCCTATGATATATTCTTTTCTATTATATATGAAAACTAACTTAATTTCAATAAAAAAAGCATATTGAATTGAAAAAAGAAGTGCTGTAATGTATAATATAAAAAGATTGAAAAGCAAAAGAAAGAGGTAAGGTTATGCTTAATGTAATCGCCGGTGTAAAAAATAGCGGCAAAACGCTTACGGCACATAAAATTTTACAGCAAAGCGTTAAAAAGGGTGAGAGCACAATGCTTATTGTGCCAAAGCAGTTCACTTTTGAAAGCGACAAGGGGATACTTTCCGTTTTGGGAGCAAAGGATGCTGCCGAGGTTGAGGTGCTCAGTTTTTCAAGACTTGCTTATTCGGTACTTACAACCTACGGCGGAATAACAAAGCCTGTGGCAAAGGAAGGCGCAAGAGTAATTTTTATGTCTCTTGCGATTGAGGCGCTTCAAGACAGGCTGACTGTTTTCGCAAGGCATAAAAATGAATTTTCTTTAGTTACAAAGCTTTTGAGTGCTGTTGACGAATTTAAAAAATTAGGTATAGAGCCGCAGGAGCTTGAAGAGCTTTCGGAAAAATGTACGGATACATTCTTGAAAAACAAGCTTTCGGAAACAGCACTTATTTACAGAACATACGAGGCGATAGTGGGAAACGGTCATTTTGATGATGCTGATTTGCTGATGAAAATATACGAAATATTGCTTCCTACCTCTTTTTTCGACAATAAGGTTGTTGTGATAGACGGCTTTGGCGAGTTTACTTACCCGGAAAGAAAAATCATTTCCTTGGCAATCCAAAAGGCAAAGGATGTGTATATTACTCTTTGCAGTGATAATGTTGGTGATATGAGTGAGCTGTCCTCGTTTGCTTTCACTAACAGCACCTACAGACAGCTTCGTTCTTTAGCAAGGGAAAAGGGCGTTGAGACAAAGGTTATAACTGTATCCGGAAGAGAGGAAAGGGTCAAATCAAAGGAGCTGTTATATCTTTGCGAAAATCTTTTTTCTGCTGTGTACACTGCGTACGACAGCGAGTGCGAGAATATCGAAATTTTAAACGCAGGAACACTCAATAACGAATGTGATGCAGTTGCCAGAAAAATAAAGCATTTTTTGATAAGCGAAAAGTATCGCTCAAGAGATTTCTGTGTTGTGTACAGGGACGATGAAAAATACGAAAAAGCTCTTCGAGCATCGTTAAAAAAATATGATATACCGTTTTTTGAGGATAAAAGACAGCCTGTTACCAATCAGCCTCTTGTAAACTTTGTAAGAAATCTTTTGCTTATTTGCGATGAGGGCTTTAGCTCGGATTATATTTTAAGGCTTTTAAAGACGGGACTTTTCCCTACTGAAAGCGAGGATATATCAAAGCTCGAAAACTATATTTTTATTTGGAATATTGATAAAAAGGATTGGTGCAAGCAGTGGACACAAAACCCCGATGGCTTCGGGCATGAAATGAACGAAAGAAGACAAAATACACTGCAGCAATTAAACAGCCTGAGACAGCAAATCATACTTCCCTTACAAAGCCTTCGAGAGCAAATGCAGAATATATCCGGAAAAGAAGCCATTGCAGCTTTATTTAACTTTATAAAAGAAGTAAATGCTCCACAGGCTTTGAAAAGCTATGCCTTGTCCTTGGAGAAAAGAGGTCTCACAGAGCTTGCGATTGAACAAGAGCAGGTATGGGATATTCTTATGGAGACTTTCGATGAGATTGCAAGAACCTTCGATGAAAGCAGGGTAACTGCTAAAAGACTCGGAGAAATTTTTGAGCTTATTATTACCACAAAAACGCTTGGTAAGCTCCCCGATGGCTATGACGAGGTATATATTTGCTCTGCAGACAGAGTGCTCACGAAAAATTCAAAGGTTGTTTTCGCAATTGGTATGAACAGTGGCGTTTTCCCTTTGTCGGCTGGCGATAACGGTCTTTTCGCAGCAAGAGAAAAAAGAAAGCTGGAGCTTTTGGGTACAAAAATCGGCGAGGATATAAAGCAGTTTACCATAAAGGAAAGGTTTTTGCTTTACAGCACCTTTGCGAGTGCTGAAGAAAAGCTGTATATCAGCTACAGTACCTCAAATCTTCGTGGCGAAAAGATAATGAAGAGTGAGGCTGTGGAAAAAATAGAAAAGCTGTTTTCGTGCGTTAACAACATTTGTACAGACAACGAGGATGCAAAACAGCTTATAGTGGGTGAAAAATCTGCTTTTGAATATATGGCACAGCATTGGAACGACAACACATCACAGGTATCTTCTCTTAAAGCGTATTTTAAAAATAAAGAGGCTTATAAAGGCAGAATGGCAGCCATAGAAAGAGCTGTCAGCAAAGAGAATTTCAAAATTAACAACCAAGAAACCGCACTTTCTCTTTTCGGCAAAAATATGAGCTTTTCAGCCACAAGAGTTGAAACCTACAGCAAGTGTCCGTTTATGTATTTTTGCAGATACGGACTGTATCTGAATGTAAGAAAACCCGCAAGGCTTGACGCTTCCCTGGGTGGTACGGTGGTTCACCATGTGCTTGAGGTCGTTATGAAAAAATACAAGGGTAAAGCATTTTTAGCTCTTAAGGACAGCGAACTGCAAAAAGAAGTTGACGCCGTTCTTTTCGCCTATATGGAAACCTTTATGGGAGGAAAGGAAAATATCAGCGACAGATTTTATTATCTTTTCAGCAGAATGAGAAAGGTTATTTTCAGCCTTTTTGAAAGACTGAAAGCAGAATTTGAAGCCAGCGATTTTGAACCGTGTGATTTTGAGCTGAATATAGGAAACGACGACAGAGTAAAGCCTTTTAAAATAGAGCTTGAAAACGGTCAGGTAGAGCTTGTCGGCATTGTTGACAGAGTAGACAAAATGGAGCTTGACGGCAAGAAGTATATAAGAATCGTTGACTATAAAACGGGTGTTAAGAAATTTAGTCTCAGCGATATTTTTGCAGGCTTTAATATGCAAATGCTGCTTTACCTTATAAGCATTTGGAGAACGGGTAGCGGAGAATATGAAAACATTGTGCCGTCAGGTGTGTTGTATTTTCCTGCAAGACTTGCAGCTTTTTCGGGCGATAGAGACGAAAGCGAAGAAAAAAGCTACGAAAATGCCATGCTTCAAGGAAAAATGAGTGGTATGCTTGTAAATGACGGTAACTGCATAGAGCGTATGGACAAAAACAAAACGGGCTTCTTTATACCTGTAAAATACGATAAAAAGACAGGTGAGGCTACAGGTGATTTTATAACTCTTTCTCAGCTTTATAAGCTTGGTGAAATAATAGACAGTACAATAAAAGCTATGGGAGACAGCTTGCACGGTGGTATTGTTTCTGCAAGCCCTACTTTCCAAAAGAAGTATAAGGATACCTGCTCTTATTGTGATTTTAAAGATATTTGTATGAAAGAAAATCCCGACTATAAATTTATTAAAGCGTTAAAGCACGACGAATGTTTGAAAATGATTGAGGCAGGTGAGTGCGAATGAGCAGAAATTGGACAGAAAAACAAACAGATGCCATAAATGCGAGAAACGGAAGTGTGCTTGTGTCTGCTGCTGCAGGATCGGGCAAGACGGCTGTTTTAGTCGAAAGAGTTATAAGACGCTTGACGGATAAGGAAAAACCTACAAGTGCAGACAGATTGCTTATTGTTACCTTTACAAAGGCTGCCGCAGGAGAGATGAAAGAAAGAATAAGTGCAGCTTTAGAAAATAAGCTCAGAGAAAATCCCGACGATAAAAATTTGATTCGTCAACAAATGCTGCTCGAAAGTGCAAAAATATGTACGATAGACAGCTTTTGCTTAGGACTTGTTAAGGAAAATTTCCATTTGCTTTCCTTGCCGCCGGATTTTAAAAACGCAGATGAGGGCGAATTGCAAATTCTTTCAAGACAAGCTATGGATATGACACTCGAAAAAATGTATGAGTGCGATGCGGACGGTTCTTTTAAAAGTCTTGTAGAGCTTTTGTTCAAGGACAGAGACGACAGCTATCTTGCAGAAATTATCGAAAAGCTTTATAAAAGCTCTATATCCTTTCCGTTTCCCGAAAAATGGCTGGATGAGCTTCTTTTGCCGTATAAAAACGAGCGTGGACTTAAAACGAGCGTTTTCGGAAAAATTATCTTTTCTCATATAGAAAGCGTTTTGGATTATGCTATCGGAGTATGCCTTGAAATTTTAAAAGAGTGTCAAACGAATGAAGTAATACACAAAATGTATTACGATGCAATAAACAGCGATTTGGCACAGTTTGAAAGTATGAAAGAAAAGGCAGGTCAGTGTGAGTGGGACAGCTTAAGAGCCTCGGTAAATAATTATGTAATGGCAAAAAAGAAAAGCAAACCAAGGGGTATGGAAGAAGATTTTGTTATGCTGTCTTTTGCCGAAAAGAGAAAAAATGCTGTTAAGCAAGTGCGAGATCTCGGCAGCATAATGTGTTGCAGTGAAAAACAGTACGATGAGGATATGGCGGAGCTTTTGCCTATGCTTTCAGCACTTATTGATGCAGTTAAGGTTTATATGAGGTTCTTTTCGGAGCATAAACTTCAAAAGAAGGTTGCAGACTTTAATGATATAATGCACTATGCACTGTCCTTGCTTGTTAAAAGCACGCCTGACGGCTTTGAAAAGACCGAATTTGCAAAAACGTATACCGATGCCTTCGATGAAATTCTTATAGACGAATATCAGGATACAAACGC
>CAZNQI010000012.1:1442-18518 GCA_964575375.1 uncultured Faecalibacterium sp. | reverse complement strand
TTTCGTCAAAAGATGTTGCAAAATGCTTGTGAAACCATGAATATATCTGCGCTGCCTTGAAGTTCTTTTCACCGAGTATTTGCATTTCGCCTTTAAGCTCTTCAACCGTCATTGATTTTATATCAAACATCTGTTTTTAAACCACTCTTTCAAAGCAAGCAATAAAGAAGCCATCACTTTCGTCCTTATGCGGCATCAAAGTTCTGTATTTTTTACCGTTTTGCTCTTTAATTTTAAACTCAGGATGTGAAAGAATAAATCTATCGCAAACATTTTCGTTCTCATCCTTTGAAAGCGTACACGTAGAGTACACCAAAACACCACCAACCTTAACATATCGTGATGCATTGCAAATTATTGAATATTGAATTTCGGGTAAGGTTTTAAAATCTTGTGCTTTTTTATATTTTATCTCCGGTTTTCTTCTGATAATACCAAGACCTGAACAAGGCACATCACAAAGAACCTTATCTGCAAACCCTAACGCTTCATTATAAACGCTCGCATCTGCAGCTTGAGCTTTAATTACACTTAAGGAAAGCCTCTTGGCACCGTTTAGTATCAGTTTAGTTCTATGCTCATATAAATCAAAACAATTAACTATGCCCTTATTTTTCATTAATTGTGCGATTGTATACGCTTTTCCTCCGGGAGCAGAGCAAAGGTCGAAAACGACATCGTTTTCCCTTGGTGCCAGAACAGATATACAAATTTGCGATGCTAAATCTTGTACGTG
Organism: uncultured Faecalibacterium sp.; assembly: GCA_964575375.1. Taxonomy (GTDB): domain Bacteria; phylum Bacillota; class Clostridia; order Oscillospirales; family Acutalibacteraceae; genus UBA6857. The sequence continues at coordinate 17,782 of CAZNQI010000012.1, read as the reverse complement.
AAACAGGCCGTCTTTGAAGCTTTGAAGATTTTCCACATCGTTACCGTTTAGAGAGATTTTAAGAGCGTTTTCAATGTAAGTTTTTTCTGCTGAAACTTTTTCTAAAGCTAAAATTTCAATCAACTCATCCGGTGTGGTTTTTTCTGTGTTTACCCTAATAAATGTTTTAGCACCTTTGCAAGTACTTTCCAAAATTCCGATTGTATCTTCAAACCCATATTCATCTATCCATTTTTCAACAAGCCAGCTCGGACAGGAATACAATACACTCAAATATTCGCTTGAAGCTTTGTCAGACGGTAGCTTTAAGCCGCTGCTTGCAACCTTGCGTAAAACTGCATTAATTAGCCCGCTTGCGAAGCTGCAACCGACCTTTTTGGAAATCTTAACACATTCATTAACTGCAGCTGAGGTTGGAATTTTATCCATAAACAGAATTTGGTAAGTACCTAATCTTAAGATGACCAGTACCTCAGGCTTCAATTTTTTTAGTGGTTTTGAAAGATATTGTACTAATTGATAATCAATTGTAAGCTGTCTTTCGATAACTCCATAAAACAAAGCAGACACAAAAGATTTGTCTCTTGTGTCAAGTTTTGCTTTTGAAAGAAATGAGTCTAAAACAAGATTAGAAAAAGCGGAATCTTTTTCTATTTTTAAAAGTGCATTAAATGCAATAATTCTAGAATTTTCCATTAATATTCCCATTAGTTTACTTTCTTCTGTTTGTTCTGTTTGTTCTTAAAATCAGTCTAAGCAACGACATAACCGAAACCAATAAAGCCGCAACATAGGTTAATGCCGCTGCAACCAAAACTTTTTTGGCTTTTGGAATTTCGTCGTCGTAAAGCATACCGGAGCTCTCAATAACCTTTATCGCTCTGCTGCTGGCATTGAATTCAACAGGCAATGTTACAAGCTGAAAAGCCACTACGCTTGCAAACAAAATAATTCCGATATCAACCAAAATACTAAAACCTAAAAAATAACCGAATATCGCAATGAAAACACCCGCCGACGAGCCGATATTTGCAACAGGTAAAATTGCGTTTCTGATTTTAATCGGTGCGTAATTTTGTGCATGCTGAGCTGCATGTCCGGCTTCGTGGCACGCGATACCAACACTTGCAATCGAAGTGCCTGAATATACTTCCGGGGAAAGTCTTATAACATTACTTCTCGGATCATAATGGTCCGTCAGGCTTCCGGCAACGGTTGTTATTTGAACGTTAGTTATACCGTAATGAGAAAGAACATACTGTGCAGCTTGAGCACCTGTAAGTCTTTTTTTATTAGCAACCTGCTTCATTTTTGAATATGTGCTTTTAACGTTCCATTGTGCAACCAAAGATATAATTATCGCCGGAACTACTAAAATTAAATAGTAATAATCGAAAAACATTTTATCACCTTATTTATTCACCTAATATTGTTCCTTTTTCTATTTTGTATCCGTTAAGAAAAGCTGAAGTGTCCATCCTCTTTTTACCCTCTAATTGTATAACCTTGAGTTCAATACAATTATTATCGCCACAACAAACTACAATTTTAGATGTACTGTCAACAACAGTACCGGGAATATTATTCCCTTTTGCATCTGATAAAATTGATGAATGAATCTTTAAAGTTTTACCAAATAGTTTAGTTGTAGCTCCCGGCCAAGAATATAAGCCTCTGATTTTGTTATGTATCTCAAACGCAGAGCAAGTCCAATCAATTGTACTCATTTCTTTTGATAAAAGACCTACTTTGCTTGAAAGACTGTCGTCCTGCTTAACCGGCGTAAGCTCGCCTCTCTCTAAAAGTTCAATTGTTTCCATTAAAACTTCAGCACCAAGCGGAGCCAAAATTTCATACATTTTTTCTGTTGTATCATTGATACCGATTTTACATTTTTTTACTCTTAAAATATCGCCCGTGTCAAGACCCTCATCCATCTGCATTGCTGTTACACCGGTTTCTTCATCACCGTTCAAAACAGCAAAATGTATCGGAGAAGCTCCTCTGTATTTCGGCAAAATTGAAGCGTGAATGTTAATACAGCCGTACTTAGGATAAGATAAAAAATCGGCAGGTAAAATTTTACCGTAAGCCACAACAACAACTAAATCAGGATTAATTTCCCTTAAAATTTCAACGCCTTTTCCACTGCGAAGGGTTGTAGGTTGAAAGATTTTAAGTGAATGCTTAAGAGCCTCAACTTTAACATCGGGAGGCGTTAATTCTTGTTTTCTTCCAACAGGCTTGTCCGGTTGACAGAAAACTCCAACAACCTCGTGCTTTGATTCAACTAATGCCTTCAAGCAATCAACCGAAAAGTCCGGTGTGCCCATAAAAGCTATACGCATATTATCATTCCTCTCCGCTTGAATTTCTGCGAATCTCAAGCATTTCTTCTGCTGAAACAGATTTTATTTCTTTGTCCTTGTAAACAATACCGTCTAAATGATCAAGTTCATGACAAAAGCATCTTGCTTTAAGACCTGTACCGGTGTAAAGCTTCCATTGACCTTTTCTGTTTTGCGCTCTTAATTTAACATAATCAGGTCTTTTAACAAGACCGTATTCACCGGGAAGAGACAAGCAACCTTCATAATCCTCCTGCTCTCCGTCTGTTTCAATTATTTCGGGATTGATAAGCTCGATAAGTCCGTCTCCAACGTCAATAACAACTATTCTTCTTAAAATTCCTACCTGTACCGCAGCAAGTCCAACACCTTCTGCAGCTTCCATTGTTTCCTTCATATCATCAAGCAAGCAAAAAAGCTTTTCATCAAACTTCTCAACCTTTCTGCTTGTTTTTCTTAAAACAGGATCTCCTATTTTAACTATATTTCTAATAGCCATAAATTACCTCCGTTAAATCAAGTTTTCCGGATTGATGTCAGGTACTATACTGACTACCGAAAAATCTTTGTTTTTACCAAATTCTATAAGAAGTTCAGAAATAACAGCTCTAAACTGCTTTGAATTTTTGCATTTAATAATAATTCTGTATCTGTATTTGTTGTTGATTTTAGAAACTCTCGGGGGCATAGGCCCTAATACGATAATCTTTTGATCGTTGTATTTTGTTTCAATTAACTCTTTTAGTCTGCTTAAAAACTTATTTGAAGCTATTAATGCCTTTTCTTCCTTTTCACTTATAAACATGACAGAGCATATATCGCAAAAAGGCGGATAAATCATTGCTTTACGTATAGTAATTTCACTATTATAGAAGCTTTCGTAATCCTGATGCTGCGCGAGCTTTATGACATTGTTTTCCGGTGTTATTGTCTGAATAACAGCTTTTCCTTTTTGAGAACCTCTGCCGGATCTGCCCACAACTTGCGTTAAAAGATCGAAGGTTCTTTCTTGACTTCTGAAATCGTCATTGTTTAACTGCTGATCAGCGTTTATAACACCAACTAACGTTACATTTTCAAAATTTAGCCCTTTTGCTACCATTTGAGTGCCAAGCATAATATCATATTCACCGTTTCCGAAAGCTACAAGACCTTTTTCAAAGGCATATCTTGATGAGGTTGAGTCAGTATCCATTCTTAACACTTTTGCTTCAGGCAATAAAAGCTTTATTTCATCCTCAATTCGCTGTGTACCGTATCCTGCATACCTAACCTGTTCTTTACCACATTCAGGGCAAAGTCTGCTCATTTTGGCTGAATAGCCACAATAATGGCACATCAAACGATTGTTTGCACTGTGATATGTCAAGGATATGCTGCAATAGGGACAGGTTATAACATTGCCGCAGCTATCGCAAGCAACGAAGGTATTATACCCACGTCTGTTTATAAGGAGAATTGATTGCTTTTTTTGTGCAATATTGTTTTCTAAAAGCTCCAAAAGTTCAGAGCTTATACTGTATTTATTGCCTTTTCTTTTTTCTTCCTTTGTATCGACAACGCTTACATCGGGTAAAACCGCCACTCCATATCTTTTTGAAAGCTTTTGCAGAGAAAATTTATTATTAACAGCGTAAGTATAGCTTTCTACGCTGGGTGTTGCTGACGATAATACTACCAATGCCTTGTGAATACCGGCCCTAAATCTTGCAATTTCCTTTGCATTGTATCTTGGTGAAGCTTCGGATTTATAAGTATGCTCTTGCTCCTCGTCAACAACAATAAGACCTAAATTGTCAAAAGGAGCAAAAACTGCTGAGCGAGTGCCAACAACAATTTTTACATCGCCGTCTTTAACTCTTTTGTATTCATCTCTTCTTTCTCCTACACTTAAAGCAGAATGAAAAATTGCTACCTTATCACCGTATCTTCCTTTGAAAATGGACATCATTTGAGGAGTAAGAGAAATTTCGGGAACCATAACAATGACTTGTCTGCCGTTTTCTATAACGCCGTCTATCAGCTTTAAAAACACGGAGGTTTTTCCACTGCCTGTAACACCATAAAGCAGGCTTACGCCTCCCCCATTATTGTAAATTGACAGCAAATTATCGTATGCTGTGTTTTGCTCATCGTTCAGTATTATTTTTTCTTTGTTACCCGCATCATTTATATATGTTTGCGGTATTCTGTAAAAAGTTTGCTCGAAAGTGTTTAAAATACCTTTATTGATTAAGTTATTGATAACAGCAACAGTAACTCCCGTATAATAGCAAAGTTCTTTTACAGTTGTGCTTTGAACCTCCAAGAGAAAGTCATACACTTGTTTCTGCTTAGGTGTAAGCTTTATACCGTTTTTTGTCAGCTGTGTGTTATCCATTGAGATTTCAACCATCTTAACGCTGGCATCTTTTATGGTTTTCTTTGCATCGTAGCTTTTAACTACAAGCTTTTTCGCTATTAATTTTTCCATAATGTCGGAATCAGCACCGAAACCAACAGCTTTATAGAGAGTATTTTTCGTTTCAAAAGCTTCTAAGGTCAACATATATTGGTGTAAAAGCTTTTCTTCCTCGTTCAAAGACACGTTATTAATATTTTCTTTTGCAAAATACGTTACGGTCGTTTTGTAATTGAAGCCCGCAGGTATTTGGACTTTAACTGCTTCAAAATAAGTACAAAATGTTCTGTCTTTAAGAAAATGAGCAACCTTGAGCATTTCATCGCTCACAAAAGTATCGCCATCCAAAACCTGCAAAATTTCTTTATATGTTGTTTTGTTATCTGTTTTTTCTTCTACTGAAAATATTATTCCCTGCCTTTTTGTAGTTTTACTTCTGCCAAAAGGTACAAGTACCCTGGAACCTACTTTCGCATATTTAAGTAAACTGTCAGGAATAATATAGCTATACAAAATGTCAAAATGATATGCAACATTTTCTACTGCAACCGTTGCCAGAAATTGTTTCATATCATTTCACATCCTTTAATATTATATATTTCTGATTTCTTCAGGCTCAACTATTTCAAGTTTACCCTCTAAAAACTCATCAAGAGCATAAGTTACAGCCTTTTCAGTACCGCACTTCTCTTTGAGTACAGGATCTTCGGATATTTCTCTGGCTCTTTTTGCTATAGCAGTAACAAGAGAATATCTGCTTGTGTTATCTTTGAGTAACTCTCTTAAATCCGGATTAAGCATTTTCAATTACCTCGCTTGCTTTATTTTTCATATTTTTATATTTAAGCTTTTCAGCTTTAATAATCGCAATAACATCACTTACAGCATCGCTTAAAACATCGTTTTCCACCACATAATCGTATTCATTAACACGCATTATTTCACTTCTTGCTGTAGTAAGTCGTTTTATGATTCTGTCCTCTGAATCTGTACCTCTGTTTCTGAGTCTTCTTTCCAAGATTTCAAAAGACGGCGGTATAATAAATATTTTACACGCATCCGGGAACAACTTTTTAATATTTCCCCCACCCTCTACTTCAATTATAAGAATAACAATCTTTCCTTTTTCAAGATTAGATTTAACCTCAGATACGGGTGTGCCGTAATAATAATCGTTATACACGGTATATTCTAAAATTTCACCGTCGGAAATGTTTTTCTCAAATTCATCCTTGGAAACAAAATAGTAGTTTATACCCTCAATCTCACCCTCTCTCATAGGACGTGTTGTCTTAGAGATAGAAATATGATATTTATCCGGGTTTGATTTTACAACTTCATTAACAATTGTGTCTTTTCCGCATCCTGAAGGTGCAGATACAACAACTAAAATTCCGTTACTCATCAATACACTCCTCCTCGCAAATTTCATCTTGCTCGGAATCGAGACGATTTGCAACAGTTTCACACTGCAAATATGTTAGTATTACATGGTCGCTGTCCATAATAATAACAGCTCTTGTTCGTCTGCCTTGAGTTGCATCAATAAGTGTTCCTCGCTCTTTACATTCTTGAATAAGTCTTTTTATCGGTGCTGAATCAGGGCTGACAATTGCAACGAGTCTTTGTGCATTTATCATATTACCGAATCCGATGTTTATTAATTTCATTTGATTTTAGCCAATACCTTTCTTTTACTCGATATTTTGAACCTGTTCTCTAATCTTTTCAATTTCAGCCTTAATATCAATAACTCTTCGTGCAATTTCAACATCTTGCGCTTTTGAGCCGATTGTGTTAGCTTCTCGGTTAAATTCCTGTATTAAGAAATCAATTTTTCGTCCAACAGCAACGTCGCTGTCCAAAAGCTCATGCATTTGATCAATATGACTTCTTAACCTTACAGTTTCTTCTGCAACTGCGATTTTATCAGCATAAATTGCAGCTTCGGTCAAAATTCGTTGTTGATCAACTTGCACATCCGATAAAACTGTTTTCATTCTTTCTAAAAGCTTATCGTTGTATTCTGCAACTGTTTGAGGAGATCTTTCCTCAATAAACGCAACGTGAGAAAGAATAATGTCGCAACGTGAAAGGATATCCTCCTTAAGCTTTTGACCTTCCTTTGTTCTCATATCAATGAAAGATTCTATTGCTTTATCTGTAACAAAAGATACAGCATTCCAAATGCGTTCCTCATCAGCCTCGTTTTTATGAACAGAAAATATGTCATGATATTTAGCGATGCTTGAAACAGTAATATCGTCTTTGAGACTATATTTTTCGCAAAGTTCCTTAAGAGCTGTAATATAGCCCGATGCAAGTGAATGATTGATTGAAACAATGCAGTCTTCAATTTCTAATGCTTCAATTTGTACATAACATTCAATCTTACCTCTGGAAACCATCGATTGAATATGTTTTTTTAATCTTTCTTCAAGAAAACCGAAAGTTCTGGGAACTCTGGAAGAAAAATCAAAATATCTATGATTAACACTTTTAATTTCAACAGAAATACTCATACCGTCAATTATTTCCGTTGCTCTGCCGAAGCCTGTCATACTCCTGATCATTTCATTTCCTCCATTTTGAGAAACATAATGTTGTTATCCTTTTAATTATATATTGTTTTGTAGAATTTGTCAATCATTTTGAGTACAACTACAGCTACCCATTAATATACTCGGAATGTCATTTATGTACTCATTGTTTTTGAATTCAAAATTCATTCTTTTAAGAAATAAATCAATATCAGAAGCTGTACATTTGCCCATATAAAAATTGCGAAGCGAGGCATAATTAAAAGCACTTCTTAAAAGTCCTTCAACCACATAAGGTGTTTTTTCTTCGTAATCGAGCTTAAACACATCAGCGTATTCGTTCTTCAAAGACAGTAAGCAAGTACCGATAACGCTGTCGTTTTCAACAGCTTCAAAAAGTACGATATCCTTATCTTTTTCGTTTACGGTATTCTTAAAAAAAATCATATCATTTCTTCTTTCTATCCATATCTGCAGCAATCATAAGCTTTCTAACCTCATCCTCATTTAGCTCTCTCCAAGCACCTTGTTTAAGCATACCGAGCTTAATTGAGCCTATGGCTGTTCTTTTAAGTCTTGCAACCTCTAATCCTATTTCCTCACACATTTTTCTTATTTGTCTGTTTCTGCCTTCGTATAAAATTATTTCGAGTACAACCCTACCCTCTTCTCTTGTTATAATTCTAACCTCTGCAGGAGCTGTTTTTCTGTCGTCAATAACAATACCGGTTGTAAGTGCTGTAACTTGTTCTTCGGTAATTCCGGGACGAACCGTTACTCTATATGTTTTCGGAACGTGTTTAGTCGGATGCGTCATTGCATTAGCAAAATCACCGTCGTTTGTGAAAAGAAGCATTCCTTCGCTGTCTCTGTCAAGTCTTCCTACCGGATAAACTCTTACAGGTACATCCTTTATAAGCTCAGCGACACATTTCCTGTCCATTTCATCACTCATTGTTGTTATAAAGCCACGAGGTTTATGCAGCATTATATATGTGAACGTTTTGCTTTTCACTATTTTTTTACCCATAACCGTAACGGTATCTTTTTTAGGGTTAATCTTATCGCCGATTTCGGCAACCTTACCATTTACCTTAACCTTTTTTTGAGTAATCAATTCCTCGCTTTTTCTTCGAGATGCCACTCCACATTCAGCGAGATATTTTTGAAGCCTGACTTTTCCGTCTGTCATATATAAATTCCTTTCTAAATCAACTTATAAATTTATTAAATAAATTATAAACTTTTTCTTTAAAGCTAATTTTTATAATTTCTTCAATACTGTCTACACTTTCATCAGCCAAAATAGGTACACAATCCAGCAAGTACCCCTCTGAGTAAATTTGCACCTCTCCAACACAATCACCTTTTTTTATCGGAGCATATACAAAATTAGGTAATACTATTTTCTGAGTAAGTATTTTTCCGTTGCGGTTGTAAGTATAGGTATAAGAATCTGCTTGAGTTTTTATTTTTAATATATTGGTTTTACCACCAAAAATTTGAACACTAACAGGCGCTTCAATATCGATTCTTGTGGTTTCACAAGTACTGTAGCAGTAATCATAAAGCTTCGTGTGATCATTCCAATCATCAGGAGCATTAAGCGTTACAGCAACAAAAATCACATTATTTCGTTCACAAGCTGTAACAAGACATCTGCCGCTTTTCTTTGTAAAGCCTGTTTTTACACCGAAAACACCTTCGCACGAATCAAGCAGTCTGTTATGGTTAGTAAAAGTAGAGCTTATTTGTGGGTTAATGTAATCAACAGTTACACTTTTCGTACTGCAAATATCTTTAAAAACATTATTTGAAACAGCGTACGCGCCTAATAACGCCATATCATAAGCTGTTGTATAATGTTCTTCGTCATCAAGACCTGAAGCCGTTACAAAATTAGTTGAAAGCATTCCTATCTCTTTAGCTTTACTGTTCATTAAAACAGAAAAATTTTCTTCGCTTCCGGCAAGAAAATTAGCTGTTAATTTTGCAGCATCATTGCCCGATTCAAGTAACATTCCGTATACAAGGCTTTCAAGAGTCAAAATATAACCGTCTTTAAGTCCTATAGATGTCCCCTCTGCCGCAAAGTTATTTGCTGTAACCGTACAATCAAGCATTCCTGATTCAACAGCAATAAGAGAAGTCATAATTTTAGTCGTGCTTGCCATAGAACGTTTTTGGTAAGCGTTTTTTTCGTAAACCACTTCATTTGTTAATGCATTTATAACAACGGCACTTTCAGCACTGACTGTCGGTTCGTTAACACACGATGCCGAAATTGTAAACAAAGATATTAAGACACAAATAAATAATATTTTTTTCACTAACAAAGCAACCACCTGCCAATTATTATATATGCAGGCGGTTGAATTAAAATTAGTATTTTCTTAAAGTGAAAGAATTATGCTTGTTCTGTATCAGTATCTGTTACAACTACATCTTTTTGAGTTTTCTTCATAAGTCCTGTTACTTTATCAAACATTTCAGGCACAAGATTAACAACTCTTTCTGCAGCATTATCATAAGCTGTAATGTGTTTAAGAGTAACCTCACCATTATTTATAACAAGAAACGCTACAGGTGTAATAGTAACACCGGCACCGCCACCGCCTCCAAAGAGTTCTTTTGTACCTTTGGAAGGGAAATCTGCGCCACCTGAAGCAAAACCGTATGTAACCTTTGAAACAGGAATAATTGTTGTGCCGCCTTCGGCGTATATTGCCTCACCGATGATTGTGCTTGTATCCACAAGATCACGAATTTTTTCAATTGTAGAAGCTAAAATAGCTCCTGCTGATTTTTCTGCCATATTATATCAATCCTTTCATTATTTAACTTGATTGTTTGCTGTTATATTTTGAGACTGCTGTTCAGTTGTTTTATTGCCTTTTCCGCCGGTGAAAAATTTTAGAACAACCTTAAACAGAAGTCTTATAACCATTGCGATTGTTGCGTTGATAATCTTGCGAAGGTTAATTTTAAAATCCATAAAGAATTCACCCTCTGTTTTATTTGCAAGAAAATCAGGTTCAACATTTATATCATATTTTTTTACGATATTATTTGCACATATAAAACCGAAAACCGGATATACCTCTTGACATAATTTGCCGTATTTTATTGCAGTCGCCGCTGAATCACCGGTTCCAACGCTTATATACAAATCAATTTCTTCAAATACTATACTTTTAAATAGTTTTCCACCGTATGTACCTAATACTCTGCCGAGGTTTTGCAATACAGTCATCATACCATCGAAGCCGTTCGCTTTTACCATTTCTATTATTGGGTTAGGCTTTTTTTCTTTTGGTGGTGTATCAGCGTCAGTTTCTTTTTTGGGTTCTTCGTCGGATTTAGGCTTCTTTTCCTTTTTGGGTTTATTAGGATCCGTCGGTAAAATATTAAGTGAAACAAATAAATACTTTACAGTCAGATGAATTTTATCGTCAAAGCATAAATTCACTTTAACAGGTATTGAAAAGATCAAGATAATAAGTCCGATAATTCCGATAAGTATACATAAAAATATTTGAAATCCCGACACTATTTCACCCCTTTCTTTTCCTTATCTTATATGTTACCCTAAAATTTCAATTTCGTCAACCTTTTCAAGCAAAAACAATTGTTTATATCTCTTAATTTTCTTCTTTAAGCTCGTTTTTTTCACTATTCACTGTATTGTTTTCAGGCAATGGCGGTAATTCATCGAGTGAAGAAATGCAGAAGCATCTTAAAAATTCTGCTGTGGTTCCGTAAATCAAGGGTCTGCCCGGTAAGTCAAGCCTTCCTTTTTCTTCTATAAGACTTTTTTGACAAAGAGAGGAAATAACGCCCGAACAGTCAACTCCTCTTATCTGTTCTATAAAAGCTTTTGTAACAGGTTGATTATAAGCAACTATAGCAAGAACCTCAAAAGCTGCTTGAGACAGCGGAGCGTTCTTTTTAATTTCAATAACGCTTCTGATTTGCTCAGCAAATTCCATCTTTGTGCAAAGCTGATATTTATTATCTAATTGCAAAAGACATATTCCAAAATCATCAGACAGGTATTTTTGCTGAAGCTTTTGAAGTGCATCTCGCACAACGATTTCATCTATTTGCAAGGCAACACAAAGCCTTTCAATTTCAATAGGCTCTCCAACTGCGAAAAGTACAGCCTCAAGCATAGATAATACTGATTTATCACTCATTAATATTAACTCCTTTGGTATCTTCTGATTCCGTTTCTTCACCCTCACTGAATTCGGATGCTACAAACGCAGGTGCTTCATCACTGTTGTCAACTCTTATAACTTCAATGTTTTCGTCTTCACCTTCTACTTTTATCTTATTGGCTTTAATAAGCTCAAGCATAGCAAGAAAGGTTGCAACCATTTCAGACGAAGATTTTGCATCTGTGAAAAAGTCTAAAAATTTTCTTTTTGCACCGATTTTCAGCTTCGAGAATATATTACCAACTCTTGATGCAACAGAAACGATTTTTTTAGACACGATAGCAGTAAAAGCCTCTATTGGTGGCGGAAGCTTGTTTTTTGAACGACCTATTGCAGTTATATATGAGAGAAGTAAATCGTTTTTTTCGTGTAAACGCTCGTACTTTTTACTTGTTTCTATTTTCATAGTTTCTCTGTAAAAATAATCAAAGCCGTTTGCCGTTTCGGAAATCTTGCCTGCCATAATTTTACAATCTCTATATTCTATTAGCTCACCGGTTAGTTCTCTTTTAAGTTCGTCTGCCTCTTCGTGCTTTGGTAAAAGAGATACCGTTTTTATATAAACAAGTCGAGCTGCCATTTCAAGAAAATCGCTGGCGACCTCCATATTTGCATCTTCCATTTGACGCACATAGTTTGTATATTGTTCAACAAGTTCAAAAATGGGAATATCGTTTATATTCAATTTATGTTTAGATATAAGATGCAACAGCAAATCCAAAGGGCCTTCAAATACATCTAACTTATAATTTATAGCTTCCATTTGTACTCCTGTCAATTAAAACGGTAATAAAACTATTCTAAAAATGAGGTTCTGCAAAAGCGACGAAAACCAACTGAGAGGTACAGTAAGCACGCCCGTAAAAAGCAACACAAATACAACTAATACAATATATCTTTCGTATTGCATAAGCTTAAAATAAACTCTGTTCGGTAAAACCGCTACCAATATTTTTGAACCGTCCAACGGTGGTATCGGCAACAAATTAAATACAGCGAGTGAAATATTTATACTTGAGCCATAATAGAAAAACAGTCCAAGTGCTGTTGCGAGTGTGCTTGCAGTGAACTTAAGGTCTGTCAACACATAAAAGAAGCTGAAAATGACAGCTAAAATTATATTAGAAAGAGGTCCCGCTAAAGAAACCAATGCCATATTCTGTTTTCTTTTATCTGCTTTAAAATTTCTGATGTTTACAGGCACCGCCTTGGCATATCCAAAACCAACTAAAATAATCATTAAGGCACCGATAGGATCAATATGTGCCAAAGGGTTCAACGTAAGTCTGCCTTGATATTTTGCTGTATTGTCTCCGAGTTTAGAAGCTACAAATGCGTGTGCAAATTCATGTACGGGAAGCACACAAAAAATCGCAAAAACTCTTACACACATATTCATAACAAGCTCAATCGACAGACCGTTTCTGATTAAATCAAGTATCATATTAAAGCCTCCTTGCAATAACAATTCGATCTAAATTATTGAAATCTTTAATTATTTCGCAACCGTAACCGACTTTTGAAAATATTTTAATTATAGCATTAGCTTGATCTTCCCCACATTCAAGTGCTATCAAGCCATCTTTTTTTAGCTTGCTTGTCCAAAACTCAGCAATTACTCTGTAAAACGCCAAGCCGTCTGCCCCACCATCCAATGCCATTAAAGGCTCAAATTGCACCTCGGCTTGCAACGAAGCAATATCGGTTGTTTTTATGTACGGTGGGTTACTGATAATTATATCAGCGAGTGGTAACGAAGAAAATTTTGAAATGTCAAATATACTTTCGAAATACACTTTAGGCTTTTTATTTTTACAATTAAGTTCAACGTTTTTTTGAATATACTCAACAGCAAGTTCAGACTTTTCGATCAAAAGAACTTCACTGTCTTCAAAAGCATTTTGCATAGTAATTCCAATACAACCGCTACCCGAACACAAATCGTAAATCACAAGCTCGTTTTTACCTTTAAGCAGATTGATTACACACTCGCACAATTCTTCGGTTTCGGGGCGTGGTATGAGTACACCTTCTCCTACCTTAAAGGTAAGTCCCATAAAATCCCATTCACCTAAAAGATATTGAATAGGTACGCCCTTAATTCGAGCCTTAGCAATATCAATTATTGTATTATAACTTTCTTCGCCAACGAAAGTTTGCTGTTCGAGTAAAAATGAAGTGTAGGTGAAATTCAAAACACTTTGCAATATCAATCTGCTTTCAAGACAGCAATCATCCACTTGAGATTGCTTTAATATTGAGGTAAGTTCATTATAAACAGAACGAACCGTTCTCATATTTTATCATCCTCTTTGCTGTCGGTGATAACACTTGTAAAAGCTGCTATTGCAACTTCAATCATATCGTCCTCAGGCTCTTTGGTTGTAAGTCTTTGCATCAAAAGACCCGGATAAGAAACAATTTTAACAAAAGCATTATCGTGTCTTCCGGCATATTTTATAAATTCATAGCTGATACCGGTTATAAGCGGTAAAATCAAAATTTTTATTGCCATCCAAACAATAGTTTGATTTCTGAGCTCGGGAGCAAAAACAGAAATAGCAGATGAAATAATAACGCTTATAATAATTATTACAAAGATAAAGCTGGTTCCGCAACGCGGATGAAATCTTGATTGTTTTTTCACATTTTCGACGGTCAATTCAAGTCCGTTTTCATAGCAAAAAATCGTTTTATGTTCAGCACCGTGATACATAAAAGTCCTCTTTATATCCTTCATTAAAGACACAAGTGCAATATAACAGACAAAAATTACCATTCTGATAATGCCTTCAAACAAGGCTCTGTAATTTGTCAGCGCTTCATCAAAAAGGTCGTTTAAAAAATCAACTGCAACAGTCGGTAAATAGAAAAAAAGTAAAAAAGCAAGTAACACACCAATAACGGATGCAACACCGGTTAAAACGTTCATAACTTTTTTGTTTATATGATCATTAAGCCACTTGTCGAGCTTTGACATATTCTCTTGCGACTCTTCTAAATCCTCAAGACCTGATTTTTCAGCGGACATCATAAGACATTTATAACCGAAAATCATAGTTTCGACATAATTTACTATACCTCGTATCAACGGCCAACCTAAAAATTTAATTTTGTCTCTAATATGTTTAACTTGTAATATTTCTGTATCAATTGTGCCGTCGGGACATCTGACAGAAACAGCAGCACCTTTCGGCCCTTGCATCATAATACCTTCAATAAGTGCTTGACCTCCGACAGAAGTTTTATGAACAGTTTTGTTTTTTGACATACTATACCTCCTCACATAGCTTTGGTTAAAATGATTAGTTTATTTAATGCCTTTAGTTTTCATTAGAAAGAAAGGCTGAAATTGGTGAAATATCAAGTTTATCACATTCTTTTATGAATCCAAAAAATTCTTTAGCAATAACCTTAACCCCACCCGTTATATCACTTTCAATATTAAGCGGCATAATGGGGTCATGCACACTAAGGCGCAACAAGAGCCATCCCTTGGCATCTTCGGCATCAAAATATATTCTAACGCCTTCTCGGTTGTCATCAGCTATTCTCCAGTTTTGGCGTGTAGCAGCATAGCTTTCAAGCGAAGTAATAACATTATTACCGTACGCTTTGAAATCACCTTCCAAAATCTTAAAACGAAGTTCAAGCTCTTCCGCAGGGTCTTTTAGTTCACTGATTAAAGATTCAAGCTTTTGTCCTTTTTTGCCCATTTGAGCCATCTTTATTACGATTTTTGTTATAAGGTAAGCGCCGTCATCAAGATAATAATTTTCTCTGAATGCAGCATGACCGGAGGTTTCCATTGCCAAAGGACAGTTAATACCTTCATTTTGAAGTCGTATTTGCTCATCAATAACGTTTCTGTAACCTCGCTTAAATCTATAGTGAACGCCATGCAGCTTATTATTGATAAAATCAGTAAGACCGGTTGAGGTTACGGAGTCTGTTACAATAGTACCACCCTCGTTGTTTTCTAAAGCTATTATTGAAGCGAGCGCCACCAATCTGTTGCGATTGAGTTCATTACCATTTTCATCAACACAGCCTGCTCTGTCAACATCGGTATCAAAAATTATCCCCAAATCTGCTTTGTTAGCAATAGTCGCTGAAGTGATCGCCGCCATTGCTTGTTTGTTTTCAGGATTAGGTATGTGGTTCGGGAACATTCCGTCAATTTCTAAAAACCGGCTGCCTGTTATATCAGCACCTAAAACCTCAAGAACATCTTTTGCGTAAAAACCGCCGACGCCGTTACCTGCATCAACGATTATTTTATATCCTAAAAGGGGCTTATCGTAATTTTCTACATCTATTTCACGGCAGATCATATCACGCAATCTTTTGGCGTAAATTGACATAAAATCTGTTTTTATAATATTAGGAGTAATATCGGTCTTTTCAAAGCCTTCGCTTGCAAGCTCGGTTATTCTTGTGATATCAGCAGAACCCAATCCACCGTTTTTTGTGAAAAATTTTAAGCCGTTTTTGTTAAAGGGATGATGACTTGCAGTAATCTGTATCGAAGCTGCACAATCCAAATCAACCGTGGTCATAAACATAGCAGGAGTAGATGCATACGAGCAATCATAAATTTCGCAACGGAATTGAGAAAGTGCCGATATTACCTGCTTCTTAATATCCAAAGCAGTAATTCTGGAATCGTGTCCTACAGCTATTTTCTTATTACCGAAAAGATCGTTTTCTGCAAGCCACTTGCAAAAACCGACAGTTAAATCAAAAATCGCTTGCTCTGTAAGCTCAATATTTTCACCTTCAACACCCTCACAAGCGACGCCGCGAATATCAGAACCGCTTTTAAGATGCA
>CAZNQI010000012.1:0-1432 GCA_964575375.1 uncultured Faecalibacterium sp. | reverse complement strand
CATTCTCAGTTCTTAATCAAATCATCACAAACTGATGCTAAAAGTTTATATAACGGTGCAAAAGCTTTTATGGCGTTTGTAAGTTCCTCCAATATACTACCGTCGATTAATTTAGTCATATCATTATCGCAATAGATAAAACAAAAGCTTTTAGCGTTATAAAAATCCTTTAAATCTTTTTCAATTTTTTCTGTTCCGGGTTTATCTTTTTTATAGCTTTCAATTTCACAAACAGCTCCTGTGCTTACAATCTTGCGAATCGCAGTTTTGAAAGCCTTTTGGTTTTGTAGCATTTTATCTCTAAAGGCCTGCATAAATGTTGCATCAGCTCTAAACGTACCTATTCCGTAGCTGTAACTTTCAGGATAAAACTCAAACCACATACAAGGCATATTTTCATATTGGTGTTTATCTCTCATAAACATACACCAAATGTTTGAGCGATACATTTCCTTGTTTTTACTGCGTCTTGTATCTCGACGAACGCGCGATACCATTTTTGTAGGTATAAGATTCATCTTATTATCAATCTTATACAGCTCATCACACAAATCGGATGCTAATTGTCGCATCGGAATAATGGACATTCTTTTTATGTCCTCTTTAACCGATTCATAAAAATCTCTGCTGTCGTTAAATTTATTAAGCTCCAGAAGCATAAAGCCGTTCGGATCAAATCCTTTAAAAGCTCCCATTAAACACTACCCTCTCGGTTTAATACTTTAAGTACATTTTCAGCAGCATACATAACTGCAATTTTACCACTGTGGAAATTAAGACCACCTTGAAGCCAAACAGCATACGGTTCTCTTAAGGGTGCATCTGCTGAAAGCTCAATTGAGGAACCGAGCGTAAAAGCACCTGCAGCCATAATTACCTTACTGTCGTAGCCGGGCATTTCCCAAGGCTCAGGAACAACAAAAGAGTCGATTGGCGAGCCTTTTTGAAGTCCTTGACAAAACGCAATAAGGTTTTCAGGAGTTCTGAGCTTTATTGCTTGAATTATATCATGTCTTGTTTCATCTTGTGCAGGTGTTGCCTCAAAGCCCATAAGAGTAAACAATGCTGATGTAAAAACAGCAGTCTTTAATGCTTCGCCAACTACATGAGGGCCGTTGAAAATACCCATATATAACTCTCTGCTGTGTCCGAGAGTTGCACCTACCTCTCTGCCAAGTCCGGGAGTAGTTAGTCTGTATGCGCAAAGCTCTACGTATTCGCTTTTGCCTGCAATATATCCACCTGTTTTTGCAATGCCCCCACCGGGGTTTTTAATAAGCGACCCCGCCATGAGGTCTGCACCAACATCAGTCGGCTCTAATTTTTCAGTCCATTCACCGTAGCAGTTATCAACCATTACCATAGCGTTTGAATATTTTTTAGTTATATCAACGACTCTTTTAATTTCTGTTATTGAAAGCGAATCTCTCAA
>CAZNQI010000011.1:0-19096 GCA_964575375.1 uncultured Faecalibacterium sp. | reverse complement strand
CCGCCCCTCTCTCCAACAAAACATTTCGTAATTCTATCTCTCATTTATTTTTTTGATTTTCCAGTCTCACATCATTGACAAATGCACATATTTTCACTTCAAGCCGGCATACGCCCAAAGTTTCAAATAAAAAACAACGCAAATATACGTTTAAACTATCAATGATTTTTTATAAATTTTTATTGTTTTTAATAATAGAATAGTTTTTATGTAATAGTAACAAGATTTTTAAGTTTTGTTTGTTTAGTTTGGATATTGAAAATATATAGACAAAGTGATAGAATATGTATATTGAATTTGAACACACGAGCACATTTGTTGCTTTTAAAATGAGAAAATATACTGAAAGGCAGGCAAAAAGTTGCTTGCCTTTCGTGTTTTATAAGAGATTTAGCCTTAGTGCTCTGTTTACAATCTTTATTTGTATATTTTATATAAAACGAGGTGAAGAAAAAATGAAAAACACTACTTGCAAAATATGTATTCCGGCAATACTTCTGAATCTGCTCTTGTTTTTAACAAAGCTTTATGTAGGACTGTCCTCAAACAGCATAAGTATTTATTCCGACAGTGTCAACAATTTATTCGACTCTCTTTCAGCAGCCCTCTCTTTGGTATTTTTGCTCTACGCTTTAAAAGGAAATTCTTTTTGCAGTAAGGCACTTTACGAAAGAGTGCAATACCTTTTATCCTTTTGCCTTTGTGTTATTGTATTTATAACAGGCGCGGTTTTTCTGTACTCATCGTTTGAAAGACTTATGTACCCCACACCTATATGGTACACGGACAAGTATTTTTATATCCTTTGTGCAACTGCAATATGCAAAATCGGAATGTACCTTTTGTATAAGTGCATCTCGAAAAACGATGCCTCTCCCGTAAGCACCGTTATGGCTTTCGATTGTATTCTCGATTTTTTTGTAACAGGCGTTACGATACTCGGTCTTGTAGTATCCAAATATGAATTCTATGCAGCAGACAGCTTTTGCGGAATAATAGTCAGCAGTATACTCATTTTCGGTGCAATAAAGCTTCTTCGCAGCAATCTTGCCAATCTTTTAGGGCTTTCAAGTAAAGCGGACCGAGACACGCTCGACAGTATTCTTTTTGAAAACGAGTATGCCGAAAAAGTTAAATCGCTCTCTTTCAGCCAAAACGAGGGCATAATAACCGTATATATTAATATAGAATTAGAAAGGGATAAATCGGAAAAGCTTATTAAAGAAATTGAAGAAAGCACACGCTTCAAAGCTGTTGTAAACAACTTGTAAAGGAGATATAACTATGCCACACGCTGTCCTAACATTTATAGCAGACCTGCACCACTACTCACACACTCTCGGTACAAAGGGTACCGCATATTCTCTTCGCAGTTCATCCGATGCAAAATGCCTTGCCGAAGCAGGTGCAATTATAGATGCTTCTTTTTCAAAAATTTCACAAAGCGACTGCGATGCAGTTTTAATTCTCGGCGATATAACAAACAACGGCGAGAAGAAAAGCCACGAGGAATTAAAGGAAAAGCTCTATGGTTTAAGCAAGAGCAAAAGCATTTATCTTCTTACGGCTACGCACGATTGGTGCAGCGACAATAAAAACAATCGTTATGCAGAAAGCAAGGTCATTTCAGACGTTGAAACGATGAGGGCAGACGAATTGTACGACTACTATCACGATTTTACGCTCAAAAATGCAATTTCTCAATTCAAAACACATATCGGTACTTATTCCTACACTGCCGATATAAACGAAAGGGTAAGAATTCTTTGTCTTAACGACGATAAGAACGAGCAAAACGGCCCCGGCTTTTCCAAAGAGCATCTTATATGGATAGAAAACGAGATAAAAAAAGCAAAGCAGGAAGATAAAATCTTAATCGGTATGGAGCATCATCTTATTATGGATCATATTCATCCTATTCTTTCAGCGGGGACAGTTTGTATTGATAACCGAAACGAAATATGCACTCTTTTTGCCGACGCAGGACTTAAATATATGTTCACGGGCCACTCGCACATGCAAGGCATAGAATGCTTCAAAACAAAAAACGGAAACAAAATCTACCAAATAAATGTCGGCTCACTCGTAGGTTATCCGTCGCCTATTGTAAATGTCGAGGTTTTTGACGAAAAGCTTAATATTACAACCACTAACGCCGAAGCATTTATTTACGAGGGCAAGGAATACAATGTCCTGCAATACACAAAAAAGCATACCCTTAACCTTGTTAACAGCATAATGAACGCCGCACAAAACAGCAAAGACGAATTCACAAGTGCCCTTTCTGCTTCAGGTTTACCAAAAGACAAGGCCGGTTTGTTTTATTATTTTGCACATCCTATGGCAAAATATGTTAAAAACTTAACTGTAAAAGAGGGCTACAAAAAGCTAAAGCTTTTCGGCTTGGCAAAGCATCTTGATAAAAATACCGTAATGCAATTTCAAAATAAACCGGTTATCGAATTTTTCTATGAAATCTTCCTTTGTGTCTTCGACGGCAGCCGACAAAGGCACAAAAAAGACAGTGCTTACTATAAAGCAGTTATGGACTTTATGAGTATTCTTGTAAAGCTAAAGGATACACCTGCAACAAGAAATCTTCTTTCGTGCATAGGCAATATCATAACAGGCAACGAGTGGGATATAAACAGCACAACTATCGGTTAAAACAAAACAAGGGGCTTCGCTTTATGCGCCGGCCCCTTAATTTTTTACTCTGTGCTTTGTTCTGCACCTTCCACAGAAAGATAAGCTGCATCTACCCAGCCGTAGCAATCACTGTTGACTGCATAAACATATACCCAGCTATCGTTATAGCTGCTACCCCCGATAACCTGCACCTCGTTATCATACGGCAAAACACATATCTGTGCAAAGCTTTCCATGGGTCCCTTTTTTAATGAGGTGCCGTTTTGTGCGCTGATATATGCAATTGTCGGTTTATAGTTTATTTCAGGGTACACAAGTCCCGTGCTGTTCGAAAATACATTTTCAGTTGAGCTTTCCTCGCTTTCACTGCCATCTGTTTGCGATATCTGCGTATCACTCAGCAGGCTGTCCGGTTGCGTTGTGGTTTCGATTTCTGAAATGCCGCTTATTTTGTCAAACGATATTGCGGGCACTATACCTAAATAATCCATTGCAACAACCGCACCAATGCAAAGCAGAACAAGAAACAGCATAAGAAACATACCTGTAGCTGCCTTTGAGCCTTTCTTTTTAGGAGGATCGGTTTTAACTTGCTTCGGCGAATGTGAATAAACCTCATCTGTGTCGAAAATTGTTGTTTTCGGTACACCTTTAACCGATGGTATTGGAATTTGCTCACTATCTTCCACGGCTTGAGTGTTGACAGGGGTATTTTGCGTTTTACACGGTGTTCCGCAGTGTGGGCAGAAATCCTCACTGCCCGAAAGAATGAAACTGCATTTTTGACAAATCATAATTAAAAACTCCTTTGCATTTTTTGTCAGGCAAATTATAGCAAAGGTAAAACAAATAAACTGTCGAAGTATTGCAACAAAAACAATTAAGGGACTGCGCTTAGTGGGCAGCCCCTTACGTTTTTTATATTACATTATCTTTTCCAAATTAGCCTTAATAGCCATAATAAACTCTGTTGTTGAAAGAGCCTTTGCTTCGCTGCCCTCCCAAAGACCAACAAGGTCCTTTGTCATAAGACCGCTTTCGATTGTATCAAGGCTTGCCTTTTCAAGCTTGTCTGCGAAAGCCATAAGAGCATCGTTACCGTCAAGCTCACCACGCTTACGAAGTGCGCCCGACCACGCAAAAATTGTTGCAATCGGGTTTGTTGAGGTTTCTTCTCCCTTAAGATGACGGTAGTAGTGGCGAGTAACAGTACCGTGTGCTGCCTCGTATTCAAAATTTCCGTCGGGAGATACGAGTACGCTTGTCATCATAGCGAGTGAACCGAATGCAGTTGAAACCATATCGCTCATAACGTCGCCGTCGTAGTTCTTGCAAGCCCAAATATAGCCACCCTTTGAACGGATAACTCTTGCAACAGCGTCGTCGATAAGAGTATAGAAATATTCGATACCGAGCTTTTCAAACTCCTCTTTGTAGTTTTTGTTGTAGATATCCTCAAAGATAAGCTTAAAGGTCTGGTCGTACTTCTTTGAAATAGTATCCTTTGTTGAGAACCAAAGGTCCTGCTTTGTGTCAATAGCAAATTTAAAGCAAGAATGTGCAAAGGATTCGATTGAAGTATCCTTATTGTACATAGCCTGCAATACTCCGCCACATTCAAAGTCATAAACTGTTTCAGTTTGTGTTTCGCCGTCCTCGCTTGTGAAAACAAGCTCTGCTTTACCCGGCTTTGTAAGGCGCATTTCACTCGCCTTATAAACATCACCGTAAGCATGACGTGCAATAGTAATAGGCTTTTCCCAGGTTCTGACGGTTGGCTTTACACCACTTACAAGAATCGGAGTTCTGAAAACAGTACCGTCAAGAATTGCACGAATCGTGCCGTTCGGACTCTTCCACATCTCTTTAAGTGAATACTCCTCGACTCTTTGTGCGTTTGGTGTAATTGTTGCGCACTTAACACCAACACGGTACTTTTTAATCGCTTCACCTGCGTCAATGCTTACCCTGTCGTTTGTTTCGTCACGGTGAGGCAAACCCAAATCGTAGTATTCTGTATTGAGTTCAACGTAAGGACAAAGAAGTTCGTCCTTGATAAGCTTCCAGATAATTCTGGTCATCTCATCTCCGTCCATCTCAACGATTTTTCCCATCTTAATTTTTTCCATATATAAACACTCCCTTGTGTAAATTTATTATTTAAGCAAAGCCACGGCTTGTGCCGGGTTTCTTGTGGTAATATTGTCAACACCCATATCCGCCATTTTTATAATATCTTTTTTACTGTTCACTGTCCAAACAGAAACCAAAAGTCCGTGCTGATGAAACAGCTCAACAAGTCTTTCACTGCAGGAGGAGTAATGCATATTGATACCCACGGCACCCTCATATATCACTCTGTCGATAAGCTCATTTATGTAATCGTCCTTCTTACGGTTTCGCTTTTCAACATCAATATTGAGATAATATTCGGCAGCAGGGGTCTGACTTTTCACTGCTTCAACGTCCTTCTGCTCAACACCGGTATAGAATACTCTGTCCGAAATACCATATTTTACTGCAAGGTCATACACCTGCTTAATATTCTCAGTGCTTTTCAAATCGAGATTCACTTTAAGCTTATCAAACGCAGCAACCAATGAAAAGGCATCCTGCAATTTCACTGAGGTATCGTCAGGCTCATCGTGTGAAAGTACAGGTGTACCGTTCGGCATAAAGTTAACATCAAACTCAACAATATCAGCACCACACTTAAAGCCGGTTTCTATCGACTCCAAGGAATTGTCCGATGTATCCTCACAGCCCGTATGTGCCGTAACGGTAACATTGCTTGATACGTCAAGCCTATTCGCAGTATTTGTTTTCTTTTTATCGAGAACGCAAATTCCAAAAACAACACCTGCCACTGTCAAAACGGCTGTGCCTGCCAATACAAGTTGTGATGATTTTTTCATTAACTATCACCTCTTCAGCAAATTCTGCAGTAATATTTGCTATTGTATCAAATAATAACAGCACCGTCAAGTGCTAAAAACAATTACCTCATACCTATTTTTTGAAATGTGGAATTTTTCGACATATTGTACCCTCTTTGCTATGTATAATAATGACACGATTTCACAAAAAACAAATTATCAAAAAGAAAGTTGAGGAAATTTATTATGACAAATCAAACGAAAATCATTGTAACCCAGGACGGAAAAGAAGCTTCACTTCACCTTGTAAAATTTCTCAAAGATTCGGGCTTTGACGTAAAAGGAATAGATCGAGACGGAGCAAAGGTACTTTCGGCAATAAAGGAATTTTCACCCGATATAATACTTATAGATGCTTTTATGCTGCGACTTGATGCACTTGAGGTACTCAAGCAAATAAGAGCTATGCCGAAGGACACCCGCCCTGCCGTTGCACTTATGAGTTCATTTGACAATTCTGTTTTTGAAAAAGAGCTTTTGGAAGCAGGCGCAGACTACTATTTCCTAAAGCCGTTTGACCTTAATATAATGGCTGAAAGACTAAAGCAGATTTCAGGCTGGAACACAGGCGAAAAGAGCGCCTCACCATACAAAACGGGCGACGATTTAGAGGTTATAATTTCAGACATTATGCGCGAAATAGGTGTTCCCGCACACATAAAGGGTTATCAGTATTTACGACAAGCCATAATTCTCACCGTAACACAGCCCGACCTTATGCACTCCGTTACCAAGGAGCTTTATCCTACAGTTGCAAAGAACAACAAAACCACACCGTCGAGAGTTGAAAGAGCCATTCGCCACGCAATTGAGGTCGCCTGGGACAGAGGCGATGTGGATGTACTCTCCTCTTATTTCGGCTACACAATTCAAAACACCCGCGGCAAGCCGACAAACTCGGAATTTATTGCAATGATAAGCGATAAACTGCGTTTGAGTAAGGGGAAAGCGGTTTAAAAAACACAAGGGGACAGGTTCGCTATGCGTTTTTGCACAGGCGTAGCCTATCCCCATATTTTATTTTTCTGCTTTATTTACCAAAGCCGAAGAATCTGCAGATATATTGCATAAGAGACTCAAAGAACTTAACAACCTTTTCCCAGAATGTAAGCTCAGACTCGTCATCAATAATTTGAGCATCATAGCCCGCAAGTGTAATGTTGTTATCCTTCGGGCTTTCGTCTGTTGTGAACTGAAGAAGAACTGCATTAAGAACAGCAGAAACGAAGATGTCAATGCCTTTCATTCTTGTTATCTCATTTTTTATTTCTGCGGGTTACCCCTTATTTTCTATTATTTCAATTCAAACATCATGTGTCAATAAATACCGCTCCAAACTCTTGTAACCTTTATAATCAAGTCTCTGCAGCGATAAAAGGTTGATGATAGTGAGGGTTAGTAATTACTAATTTTTTAGACTTTCGATTGACAAAATTTCTGTCTTCGCATACAATATAATGACATAATTTATGAATCGGAGATTTTTGTATGACAAAATTACTGCTTAGCTTATTTGTTAAAGAATATAAGGATACAAGCAATAAAGAATCTCGTTTAAAAATCGGAAAGCTCGCAGGAGTAACGGGAATAATATGTAATCTTATACTGTTTATTTCAAAGCTTACTATAAGTATCCTTTCAGGCTCAGTTTCAATAATTGCGGACGCTGCAAACAATTTATTTGATGTCTCATCGTCGCTTATAACGCTCGTCGGTTTTCGCCTTGCACGCCGAACAGCCGATAAAGAGCACCCGTACGGCCACGCAAGATACGAATATCTTTCGGGGATTGCCGTATCTGTTATCATTTTATTTGTAGGTGTTGAGCTTGCAAAATCATCAATCAGCAAAATTATAACTCCCACCGAAATCGAAGTTTCTGCAATAACCTTTATCATATTAATACTTTCAATCGGTGTTAAGCTTTGGATGGCAATATTTTACAAAAAGACAGGAAATCTCATACAATCTGCAGCACTCAAAGCCGCAGCTCTCGACAGCAGAAACGATGTAGTTGCAACCTTCGGCGTTCTTATCGGTACGCTGGTAAGCTTCTTTTTCTCTTTTAATATCGACGGTTACATCGGTCTTGCAGTGGCTTTATTTATTTTGTATTCGGGAATAAACGTTGCAAAAGAAACCGTCTCTCCTCTTCTCGGAAAAGGTGCAGACAAGACCCTGCTTTCGCAAATCAGCAACGCCGTTTTATGCGACGAAAGGGTTCTCGGCTTTCACGATCTTTTAATTCACGATTACGGACCCGGGCAATACTTCGCCTCTGTCCACGTTGAAATCAGCGCAGAGGAGGATCCTCTCGAGTGCCACGAGCTTATAGACAAAATAGAATCTAAGGTTTTGGAAGAGCTCGGTGTGCATCTCGTCATTCACTATGACCCCGTGCTTGTAAACAATAGCGAATGGACGAAAATGAAAGCGTGTGTAGAAGAAATTATAAAGGGAATTGACCCTGTGCTTTCAATGCACGACTTTAGAATTGTACAAAACGGCAACGATGCAAAGCTGATTTTCGATATTGATATTCCGTACTCTATGGAAAATAAGCAGTTTGAAATTAAGCAAGCAATAACCGAGCAAATAAAAAGCAAAACAAATAACTACAGCGTAATTCTGCGTTTCGATTTGAAATAGCCTTAAACCAAAGCGTAAATATCTTAACTTTTCCTTAAGATATTTACGCTTTGTTGCCTTTTGAAAATTCACTGGATATAATAAAAATGCAGAGAACACACTCTAAACAAATTATCAGTAAAGGAGAAATTATTATGAAGAAGTATAAGCCAATTTTAATTGCTGTTATCACTGTTTTAACACTTGCTTGCTCGTTCGGATTTTCTGCAGCTGCACAAGCCGGTATAAGTACAGAGTTCAACTCAAAAACAGGCACCTTGTTCGTTTACGGAACAGGCGAGCTAAACAATCTGTATGACATCGAGTGGTCAGATTCAGATAACTTTTCCGACTGTGAGCACGAAGCACACGAGCTTTGCTCTGAGTGCTATAGCTATCGTATTAAACACATCATAATCGAAGAGGGTATAACCTCTATTAATCATTGCTTCTTTAATATCTACAATCTTAAAACTCTCGCTCTTCCGGAATCACTCAAGGAAATCAAGGGTGGCTCATTCATCAGCTGCGACAATCTCAAAAGCGTAACTCTGCCTGAAAGCGTTACCGTAATAGATAATGCTTTCAACGAGTGTACAAGCCTTCAATGGGTCAATATTCCCAAAGGCATAAAAACTTTATGCGGTTTCGGCAAAGCAAAGCTCACATCCTTAGAAATTCCGAGAACCGTTAAAAAGCTTGCTATCAGCTGCGATACTCTCGAAAATATCTACATTCCCGAAACTGTTACCGAAAAAATGCTTAAGGCTACAGGCTATGTAAACGAATATATTGATTCCGATTTGGGCGAATCAACCTTCAGCGGTCTTCACACAAAATCGGAAAAGCTTGTTGTAACAGGCTATGACAAGTCTGCCGCAAAAGCATGGGCAGAGCAGTACGGACATAAATTCAATATGATTTCTCCCGTTCCCGAAAAGCTTACGGCAAGCAACAAAACCAAATACATAAAGCTTTCTTGGTCAACGGTAGACAAAACAGAAAAGTGGAGCCTTTACAGAAAGGCTGACGGCGAAAAAAGCTGGACAAAAATTGCATCGCTCAGTGGCAGCATAACAACCTATTACGATAAGGATGCAGCTTTCGGCAAGACATATACCTACAGCCTTAAGGGCGACAGCAACAAGATATATCTCAAAAAAGCCATCGGCAGAATTGCAAGACCGACAAATATTTCCGCTTATTCCGTATCACCGACAACCGCATACATTAAATGGAATAAGGTAGAGGGCGCAAAATACTACTATATTTATAAGCGCCACAGCAGCTATTCTTTTACGACGGGCACAAGCTACACCTACGAAAAGATTGCAAAGGTAAACGCTAAATATAACTACTACAAAATCAAGAACATAGATGCAAGCTATTCTTTCAGCTTTTATTATTGCGTTCGTGCGCACGACGGCACAAGCTATTCGGCATATTCCGATGTTGTCGAGTTCAGTGTGGGCGAAATTATGGTTACCTCTCTCAAGGCGAATACCGATAAAAACACGCTGACCATTAAATGGCGAACAGCAAAAGACATCTCAAAAATCGACTTCAAAATTTATTACTACGACGGCAGCTCAACCTACGACTATCTAAAGACCGAAACTATTACGGTAAAAGCATCAAAGTTTAAAGCCTCGGGTAAATACAGCTATGTTACCATAACTCCAAAAGAAGCTTTAAGCAACGACGCATATACAAGAGTATCCGTACAACCTTGTGTTGAGTTTAATTTCATCCAATCAAGCACAAAGAAGCCTTTGATAGGTTACGGCAATACTATGTCGGTTTATATATAAGCTAATACCAAAAAGCACAAACCAAGCTATAACACAAATACAATTAATAAGGGGCTGCCAACCAAGCGCAGCCCCTGTTAATTTTGCCGTAAACTTAACAAACGGTATACGAAGCTATATACTCCGAGTTTTCAGCGCAGGAAATTCCCGGGTCATTTACCTCAAAGGAAAGCTTCAAGCCGTTTTCCTTTGCAGTAAATTCAAAATGGCAAAGTGCAATTCCCATATCAACCTTTTGCATATCAATAGCGGCACCGGGAGAAACAGCCTTATTCCTCTGCAGATAGAAATGAGCTTTATTTTCGCAAATTATGACTCTCCACGGTTGCTTGTTAACTGCCGAGGGTGCAAGTCGTACCATTTCAAGCGGCAACAACAAGCTGCCTGCTTTTTCTTTTGTAAGAGGTGTACTGAAGTCTGTATCAAAGAAAAGCTCTTCAAAGTTTTTTCTTTCGTCTGCTTTAACGCCCTTTCTCATAATTGCTTCACGAAGCGACATCTTTTTTGCAGTATATCCGAGTGCGCTTGCGCAAGGCATAACCTCATCATCTTCAAGCTCCATCGCCCTTTCATACGCCTCTCTGTTCATCGTTCCGCCAAGCCACACAGTACCGATACCAAGCGACTGTGCATACAAAACAAAAGCCTCAAAGCTATATCCGAAGGCCTCATTTAAATGCTTCGTGTTCTTTATCTTTGCACCTATATATAAATCGGTACCACTCACAACGGGGCAAGACAGAGCATTTTCCTTTGCACTCATCATTTTAAAACAAACGGGCAAGCCGTACGGGTTATCAATCGTCTTTGCAAAATTCATAAGTGCATCTTTTTCATCTTGAGAGAGGTTTTTTTCGTCATAAGTGCGAACGCTTCTTCTGGTTTTAATAAGCTGTATTACATTATTCATACTAATCACCTTAACAGTAAAAGGGACGGATATTTTCCCGCCCCCTTTATATTCAAAAATTATTTTGTAAGCTCATAAGTATCCTGAGCGATGAGAAGCTCTTCATCAGTCGGGATAACAAGAAGCTTGAGAGCAGAATCCTCTGTTGAAATTTCAATTTCCTCGCCACGCACGCTGTTTGCTTCTTCGCAAATTGCTGTACCCATAAAGCCGAGCTTTTCAGCAACTCTTGTACGGTAGTGAGGGTTGTTTTCACCGATACCGCCCGTAAATACAACTGCGTCAACGCCACCCATAGCAGCAGCAAAGCCACCGATGTATTTTGTAAGCTGATGGCAAAGCATTGATTCAACGAGTTGAGCTCTCTTGTCTCCACTCTTTGAGCGACCCTCAATTGTTCTGTTGTCGCTTGTTGCTGTGCCCGGGATTTCGTTGAAGTCTTCGTCGTATTCAGCTGTAAGACCAAGCATACCTGACTTCTTGTTAAGAATGTTGTCTACTTCTTTAGCTGTAAGGTTTTCTCTTTCGCAAAGAACAGCGATAATTGCCGGGTCGATAGAACCTGAACGAGTACCCATCATAATACCCTCAAGCGGAGTAAGTCCCATTGTTGTATCAAAGCACTTGCCGCCCTTGATTGCAGAAATTGAAGAGCCGTTACCGAGATGGCAGGTAATAACCTTTAATTCATCTGCGTTGTACTTGCCCGGGTACTTCTTCATAAGGAAGTCTGTTGTGCGAGCTGAAACATATCTGTGGCTTGTACCGTGGAAGCCGTACTTTCTGATACCGTGCTTTTGGTAATACTTGTACGGAAGAGCGTACATATATGCGTAATCAGGGATAGTTTGATGGAAAGCAGTATCAAACACGGCAACCTGCGGGATGCCTGCCATAATCTTTTCACAAACTTCGATACCGATAAGGTTTGCAGGGTTGTGAAGAGGGCCGAGAGGAATGCACTTTCTGATTGCAGCCTTAACGTCCTCTGTTACAACAACACTGCCGCTGAATTCTTCACCGCCGTGAAGAACTCTATGACCTACAGCATTGATATCCTCCATTGAAGATAAAACGCCGATTTCGCTGTCTGTGAGTGTTTCAAGAAGAATTGTAATAGCGTCGTTATGGTCGTTTGCCGCAACAGGCTTTTCATTAAGAATCTTAACCTCTTTGCCGTCCTTGTTAATTTTGTGAGTGAATGTACAATCTGTACCGATTTGCTGGAAGATACCCTTTGCAAGCACCTTTGCCTCAGGCATTTCAAACACCTGGTACTTGAGTGAGGAACTACCTGCGTTGATAATTAACTCTTTGAAGCTCATTTTTAACACCTCTGAAAAATAGTTTTTTGCTATGTGCCGAAAAGACACACTAAATCACAGATTATTATATCACAATATAAATATTAATGCTATATAAAATTGAAAAAATTTTATAAAAGCGCAAAAAAGGGGCAGCTCCTTTTCAGAAACTGCCCTTAAAGTTATTTAATTTTCACGCTCTTAACCGAGCTCCATGCGCTGTAAATTTTTTGGTCGTTAACCTCTTTAAATGCACGCACCTTGAAATAATACGTCTTATTGCTACTAAGATTTGATTTTGAGCCTTTGACTACATTACCCTCATAGGAAGCTGCCTTTTTGTATGTGCCCGTTTTACTTGTTGAGTAATAAAGCTCATAGCCTGTTTCGCCAACTACATTTGACCACTTAGCATTTGCTTTTCCCTTTGTAGAAGTAAGAGAGGTTATTGACGGTGTCTTACACTTTGTTGCAGTTGAAAAAGCTGATGACATAGTACCCCAAACGGTTTTACCGTCGCTGTACTTTTTATACGCCTTAACCTTATACTTATAAATTTTACCTGCCGTAAGACCTGTGTTTTTATATGTAGTCGCATCCTCAACAGTTGCTATCTTTACATATTTTTTCTTGTCCGAATCGTATCTGTATATTGCATATCCTGTTGCAGCAGGCACCTTTTTCCATGTGAGTGTTATGGATGAGGTGCTTTGTTTTGCAGTAATTTTTGAAGTAACTCCCAGTTTAAGCTTTGAGCCCTTATCCGTTTTTGTATCTTTTGCTCCGCAAAGATTATCGCAATATGCTGTCTTTGTGCCATCCTTTAAATAGGTTGCATTTTTATCCGAAGTATATTTAGTAAAGCTGTGCTGTGTACATTTCATTACATATACTTGTGCATTAAGCAACTGTGTGTTAGTGCTGTCTATCTCAATTTGCATAAGTTGCCCCTGTGTACCGTTGTAATAAACTTCTTTTAATGGACAATCATAAAAAACTTTTGCTCCTATAGTTTTAACCCCTTTGCCAAGCAGCACATATTCAAGTTTCTCACATCTCCAAAAAGCCGCATCTCCTATGCTTTTTACACTATCGGGTAATATTATGCTTTGCAAATTCTTACAATATCCGAATGTTTTCGATCTGATTGAATCAACACCTTCCGGAATCACCATACTGGTCAACAAATAGCAATAATAAAACGCACCCGAACCAATAAAGGTTACACCATATGGTATATTGATATTTTTAAGATTATGACAACCCCAAAAAGCAGCACTGCCTATGCTTTTTACGCTATCAGGGATAACAATTGTGCGTAAGTTTACACAGAATTCAAACGTACGCTCTTTTATTTTCGTAACACCTTCAGAGATTATAACATCTGTAAGTTTATCGCACCCACTAAAAGCGCTTCCACCAATATTTGTTACACTTTCAGGTATCACAATATTTTTCAGACTACTACAATCAGAAAACGCAGCATATCCAATATCTATTAATTCGTTCGTGAAATCTATACTTTCAAGAAGATCGCACGAATAAAAGGCTCTGCTACCGATTTTTTGAACACCACTGGCGTTTGTTATATTTTTTAAATTAGAACACCTACCGAATGCATCAGCATCTATTCTTTTTACACTGTCAGGAATTACTACATTAGTGAGTTTATAACTAGAATGAAACGCATAATCTTCAATAACAGTTACACCCGAAGGCACGGTATATTCAGTTTGTGTTTTTGCCCTGCAATAAAACAATAATTTAGTTTTTTTCTTGTTAAACAAATTTCCGTCAACAGTTGAAAAATATTTATTATCAGGGTTAACGGTTACCTTCTCAACAGCGTTACAATTTTTAAATGTACCCACAGGAATATTAACTAAGCTGTCAGGAATTGATATACTTTTAATTCCGTAGCCATTCTCTACACACTTTTTATCTAACGTCGTAACCGGATATCCACCCAATTCAGACGGAATGACCAATTCTGTGAGTTCAAAACAATCTATTTTCTCGATTGTAGCCTGACCATCAGATACTTTGTATGTAAAAATATCTTTTTTTGCAGCATCAGCTATGAACATCATTGTAAAGCAAAAAAACGTAATAATCACAGCCGAAAACAAGTGTTTCAAAACTTTTTTCATTTTCTTTCCTCCTTTGTTTTTTTGAGTTTTCTATTGTTGTAATGTTTTCTTCTGTAATGATATTATACTAAAAAGCCTCCTTTCGTGTCAACATCTCGCCTTATACCATCCTCTATAGTTATAGTTACGAAAACCGAAAAAAGTAACACAAAAAAATGAGAAAAATTTATTTTGAGCGTTTTAGCACAAAACAATACCCGTCTTTTGTAAAAACTAAACAAAACAGTAAGCACCCCGAAGAATAACCCCTCGGAGTGCTATTAAAAATTGTCATATCAAATGCCAAAAGCTCTGCATCATTTCTTATGCAGAATGATTTTATCGTCGCTTATTTTTTATTATAAGATAGCAATAAACCTCTCGAATGCCTTAAGTCCCTCATCGTCAAGCTTATAAACACCGGCATGCTCAAGCACCTTTGCAAACACCTTACCAACTTCATCTTTAATGATTGCATCCACATTTTCAGCTGTAAATGTATAGTTGTCCTTGAACGAGTCTACCCAAGCCTTGTGCTTTGCCGTAGCTTCATTTGCCGCCAAATCAGCACCGATTAAAATTGCATCGCATACTGCGGCAAGCTCACTTTTAAGTCTGGACGGCAAAACTGCAAGTCCCATAACCTCAATAAGGCCAATGTTTTCTTTTTTAATGTTATGAAGCTCCTTGTGCGGATGATAAACACCGTCGGGATGCTCCTTCGTTGTAATGTTGTTACGAAGCACAAGGTCAAGCTCATACTTGTCGCCTCTTTTTCTTGCGATAGGTGTGATTGTATTATGTGCAGTACCGTCAGTTTCTGCGAAAATAAACGCATCTTCGTCGGTATAACTGCGCCATTTATCGAGAATAATACCACCGAGCTTCACAAGACGGTCTGTACATTCACCCGAAAGTCTTATAACAGACATCGGCCACTTAACGATACCGACCGTTATATCCTCAAAGCCTTTGATTTCGTATGTCTTTTGGTATTCTGCTCTCGCCATCGGAAATTCATAATTACCGCCCTGGAAATGCTCGTGAGCGAGAATTGAACCACCGACTATCGGCAAATCTGCATTTGAGCCAACGAAATAATGCGGGAAAAGCTTAACGAAATCAAAAAGCTTTCTGAATGCACTCTCGTCAATTTTCATCGGTGTATGCTTTGAATTAAATACGATACAATGCTCGTTGTAGTAAACGTATGGTGAGTATTGGAAGCCCCACCTTGCACCGTCTATGGTGATTGGGATAATTCTGTGGTTTTGTCTTGCAGGGTGATTTACTCTGCCTGCATAGCCCTCATTTTCCATACAAAGAGCGCACTTAGGATAAGCACTTTGCTTTGCATTTTTTGCAAGAGCAATTGCCTTTGGGTCTTTTTCCGGCTTTGAAAGATTAACGGTAATATCAAGTGTACCGTACTTAGTATCGGTTGTCCACTTAAGGTCTTTAACAATACGGTA
Organism: uncultured Faecalibacterium sp.; assembly: GCA_964575375.1. Lineage (GTDB taxonomy): Bacteria > Bacillota > Clostridia > Oscillospirales > Acutalibacteraceae > UBA6857. The sequence continues at coordinate 3,257 of CAZNQI010000011.1, read as the reverse complement.
GCGTCTTATATAATCTGTGTCTTGGCTTAATTTATAATAGTAATCCGTTGCCTTTTCTGCACTTTCGGCGTAAAGAGCATTAAACCTTGCTATAACCTCACTTGGTCTTGGCACAAGAGCGCTCATAACCTTTGTATCAAACAAGTCTCTGCTTGTAATATTATCATCGATAAGCGAATTTTCAACAGCAAAAGTCAATATTTCACCGAGCGTAGCCTCCAAATCTTCGCAAACGCAAGCCTCTGTCGGCTCTATGTATTCGTCAATATGCAAAATTTCCAAAATACGGTTGAGCGCAAAAACAGCATCCTCCTTTTCGATAAGACCCGTTTTAAGACCGTAGTTTATAAGAGTTTTTATGCTTTTGTTTATCATACAAATTCCCCTTTCGTTTTTAAAAAAGCTGTCTAATAAATAATACACTATAACAAGAAGATTTTCAAGGTAAAATTCATTTTAAAAACAAAAAAAGCGACCGAAGCCGCTTTCTTATAAATCTCTGTACCAACAAAAAGCGCATATAAATGCAGAATGCGAAATAAAGTAGGAAGTAGAAAGCAGCAAGGATACTCCCTCAGTCTTTTGGCTATGCAAAAGACAGCTCCCTCAAAGTGGAGCCATTAAAAGCCTTCCTCGTTGAGGAAGGTGTCAATGCTTAGCATTGACGGAAGGAGTATAATCGGAGCTTTGCTCCCCTTATTGCTAATTGCTCATTACTAATTGCTAATTTGTAAAATCAGTCTTTAAGAAGTGAAAGCAAATACTCCATAGCCTGCTCAAAATGCACACCGTACCATTTTTCTTTGCCGTCTGCCATAGTAAGGCGAATACACTCGCTTGTATAAAGAGCCGCTATTCTGCCTGCATCGGCATAGCTGTAGCCTCTTACCAAAGCACCGACATAAGTCGAGGAGAAAATATCACCTGTGCCGTGATAGCTGCAAGAAAGCTTTTCGTGCTTAAACTCAAAAAATTCACCGTTTCTGCTGTCAAGACCCATTACACCCGTCATTCCGTCGCCGAAATTCACGCCCGTTATAATACTAACCTTTGTACCGAGTGCGCAAAGCTTGTGCAGAAGCTCCTTGACATAATCAAGTGTATATTCTTCCTTATACTCAGTGCCTGTCATAAATGCAGCCTCTGTAATATTAGGATCGATAATATCAGCTTTAGCACACAATGTTGCCATGTGCTTTGCAAAATTTTCATCAAAAGCAGGATAAAGCTTACCGTTATCGCCCATAGCAGGGTCAACGAAAACAAAGTTCGATTCCGTCTTAAATGTCTCGAACATCTCTTTCATAAGATCAATCTGTTCAAAAGAGCCGAGATATCCTGTATAAATACAATCAAAATCAAAATTTTCCTTTTTCCAATGCTCCATAATAGGCTTTACCTGGTCTGTTAAGTCTTTACAAGTGAAGCCTGAAAACATTGTGTGCGTTGAAAGCACTGCTGTAGGAACAATTGCAGCTTCAATTCCCATCGCCGAAATAATAGGTAACGCAACTGTAAGCGAGCATTTTCCAACACAAGAAATATCCTGAATCGTTACAATTCTCTTCATAAAAAACACCTGTTTCATAAGTATTTATGCGATACATTATATCACTATCAAAAAAAATGTCAATATAATAAAAGAAGGATATAAATTAAATTTTTTTAAAATTTCCCTATAATAAATCACTTCTTAAAAGCCAAATTATAATTGCGGCTGAAAAACAAAATTCAGTCGTGCGGAGGTGGAAAATGGAAAAAGGAATCAGAGTATTAAAAACAGTACTGATAACAATAACGCTTTTAGCTCTCAGCTTAGTTGTGTACGGCTTTTATACTGTACCCGATGAGCTTCATTGCGTATCCTTTGACGACATTGAAACCAATGGAATATACACCATCAGCTACAAAGAGCCTTTTGTTTCAAACGAAAAAAGCATCTCAGACAGCAGTGATAGCCGGAAATACGAAGTCAATGTAAGTCTGCTCGGTTCCATACCCGTTAAGACATCAAGTCTTACTGTCAGCGAAAGACAGTATGTTATACCCTCAGGTGAAATATTCGGACTCAGATTGTATACTCAAGGTGTGGTAATCATTAAAACAGATACTGTTGATACCCCACAGGGCTATATCTCTCCCGGCGAAAATGCAGGTCTTAAAAAAGGTGATATTATCCTTAAAGTGAACGGCGAATATGTAAGCAGCAGTAATGCGCTTTCTGTTATCTTCAGCGATAACACAACCTTTGAATTCAAGATAGAATATATAAGAAACAATGCACAATACGAAACAACCTTAAACACCGTTTACAGTCAAAGCGAATGCAAATACAAGGCAGGTCTTTGGATAAGAGACAGTGCCGCAGGCATAGGTACAATGACATTTTTCCTACCCGAAAGCGGTCTGTTTGCAGCACTCGGACACGGAGTTTGCGATATTGATACAGGCGAGATACTCCCGTTTAGCGATGGTGATACCGTTGAGGCTGAAATTTGCGGTTGCTACAAGGGTGAAAACGGCAAAGCCGGTGAGCTGTGCGGCACCTTTTTAAATAACGTAACAGGTATTCTGTACAGTAACTGCAGTGAGGGCGTATACGGAAAGCTCTCGTCAATACAAAGGGATCAAAAAGCTGTAGGTATTGCAATGGACTATGAGGTTAAAGAGGGCAAAGCCCAAATAATTTCAACCGTGGACAATAACGGCGCAAAGTATTACGATATCGAGATTACAAAGATTTCAAACAGCGACACAGGTATTAAAAATATGGTTATAAAGATTACAGACGAAGAACTGATTGAAAAAACAGGCGGTATTGTTCAAGGAATGTCCGGCAGTCCGATTATACAAAACGGTATGCTCGTTGGAGCTGTAACACACGTATTTCTAAATGACCCGACACAAGGGTACGCCATTTTCGCTCAAACTATGCTGGAAAAGCTAAACGAAACTGCGATGGCAGAGGTTAGCTAAAAACTAAGTGGGAACATCAAAGATAATTATAACAACCCACATCCAAATAAAATCCACTACTGCACATCAAAAAATGCATAGTGGATTTTTTATTAAAGTATTGAAAATAAGCAAACTTTTGTGATATACTAATTATGCTACACAAACTGAATAATAGAATTAGTGGTATCAGATTCTTTTTATAGGCATAAGTATACCCTTTTTTAGACACAATTACTTTTAGAGTTTGGTAAAAATGCAAGCTCCACGAATTAGTTGTGGTTTTGATAGCTTAATTCTAT
>CAZNQI010000010.1:0-19247 GCA_964575375.1 uncultured Faecalibacterium sp. | reverse complement strand
ACCAAACTGAGTTACGCCTCGATAATATTTTGTTCCTTCGTTTAATGCCATTGTAGTATACACTATTGTTTTAATTTTGTCAACACTTTTTTTACCTTGATTAATAAAATTATTTATGTTATTATCTTAATAACATAGCAAAACAAAGGATGATAATGTATGAAAATATTAGTCGTTAACTCAAGTCCAAAGGGTAAGTACAGCGTTACTCTGCAAACCTCAAACTATTTAGCAATTAAATTCCCTAATCACGAATTTGAAATTTTGCACGCAGGTCAGCAAATAAAAAAGCTCGAAAGAGATTTCAGCGATGCTTTAACTAAATTGCAAGAAGCAGACCTCATTATATTCTCCTACCCTGTTTATACCTTTATCGCACCGTGTCAGCTTCATAAATTCATTGAGCTTATGAAGGAAAGCGGCGTAGATTTTTCAGGCAAGTTTACAACTCAAATTTCAACCTCAAAGCACTTTTACGATGTTACCGCACACAAATACATTGAAGACAACTGCAAGGATATGGGTATGAAGGTAATAAAAGGACTTTCTGCCGATATGGACGATTTGACGAAAGAGCAAGGTCAAAAGGACTGCGTAGAGTTTTTCAAATATGTGCTTTGGTGTATGCAAAACGATTCCTTTGAGCTGATAAATCACATCGACAGTACCTACATCGCAAAAATGGCAACAGTACCGGAAATCGAAGCCGAAAAGAAGTCCGGTGATATCGTTATCGTTGCCGACCTTAAAGAAAATGATGCAGCTTTAAAATCAATGATAGATCGCTTCATCGCCGTGTCAACCGTACCTGCAAGAATTGTTAATATTGCAGAATACCCGTTCAAGGGTGGCTGTCTCGGTTGCTTCAATTGTGCCGTAACGGGTAAATGCGTATACAAAGACGGCTTTGATGATTTTTTAAGAAACAAAATTCAAAGTGCAAACGCTATCGTCTATGCTTTCACCATAAAAGATCATTCTATGGGCAGTGTATTTAAAATGTATGACGACAGACAGTTCTGCAACGGCCACCGTACCGTTACAATGGGTATGCCTATAGGCTATCTCATAAACGGCGATCTCAAAAGCGAAAGAAATCTTCAAACAATTATCGAAGGCAGAGCCGAGGTTGGCGGTAATTTCCTTTGCCCTGTTGCAACAAACGAAGATGATGCAGACAAGGCTGTTGACCGTCTTGCAAAAACGCTCGAATACGCACTGGAGAACAAGTACACCCAGCCCTCAAACTTCTACGGCGTTGGTGGTATGAAAATTTTCCGAGACCTTATCTACCTTATGCAGGGTATGATGAAAGCAGACCATAAGTTCTATAAAAAGCACAAGCAATACGACTTCCCTCAAAAGCAAAAAGGCAGACTCGTTGCTATGTACCTCGTTGGTGCTTTGATGTCAAGCGAAAAGCTCAAGAGCAAAATGGGCAACGCTATGAACGAGGGTATGCTGATGCCGTACAATAAGATTATGGAAAAGGCAAAGAAAGAGAGTACTGCAATCAAAGCTACCGTGAGCGAAAAGAAAGTTACTGTAGAAAGCACAATCACAGAGGATATCGCAGAATAAAATCACAGCACACAAGGTTAAAACTTTGTGTGCTACATTTTTATAAAACACAAGGTACAGACCTCAACAAAGTCTGTACCTTAAGCTTAAATTAATAGTGTGCCATGCCACAATCGCATACGGGGTTCGTTTTGAAAATTTTCCAAAAAATAAGGAGAATCTTATAGATAAAACCACTAAAACCACCTTTATGACATATATGGTCGCAGTCTTTAACTGCCTGCATAATTTCACCACAGTTATCACAATATCCGTCTCTGACATCATCCTTGTGTCCTGTGCTGTTTAAATATACTCTGTATTCGTCATAATCGTCGCATTTAGCGCAATCATAAAGCTCATATCCATCGCTTGTACAAGTAGGTGCAACAGTTTCAATAAGTTCTACTGTGTGTCCTGTTGCAGGAACAGTATTGTCGGTATAACTATGATTGCAACTTGAGCAAACATAAAGTGTGTATCCATCGCTTGTACAAGTAGGTGGCACTACTGTTTCGCTATAACTGTGTCCTGTTGCATCAATAGTTTCTTGATAAGACGCACCACAAACAGCACACATATATTCCTCGTATCCCTCTGCCGTGCATGTAGGGTCTTTTACAACAGGGTTTTCAGACGGATAATTATTGCACAAAGGAATAAACTCTCCTTCCTCTATTATATCATCTACAGTCCAATCAGCAATACTTTCAGTATAGCTGTATGCCTGAGAATTTATATGACCGGAAATAACAGAATAATTATTAAACATATTCTTGATAGATTGAATATAAGTAACACTACACGGTATTACAAAAGTACCACGCAAGTCGTCAAGAATATGATATGAACCATCAAAAGTTGTGCTACCGGTTGATGAAGCACGAATTTCTCTAACTCCATCTTCAAGAATAACTCTTCCTTTAAACGCTTCCTCTATCTCGCCCCTCTGCGAAATAAACGAACTCCAATAGACCGTATTGACCGATTTTGGAATTATTATTTCTTCAAGAGAATAGCAGTACCAAAAAGCGCAATCTCCAATATAAGTAACGCTATTCGGTATTTCAATATTTTCAAGAGAACGACAGTACGTAAAAGCAAAATTGTCTATATGAGTAACACCTTCAGGTATTTCTAATTCTTTTAAAGATTCACAATTGTAAAAAGCTTTCTTGCCGATAGTTTTCAAAGTGTCCGGTAAATTTATAATTTCAATCGGATTCCAAGCTTTGCTATAATTGTCAGATACAGCTCCCACAAAAAAATTATCTACTATTGTTTCACCCTCTAATATGGTAAGCTCTTTTAATGTTTCCGGCATAGTGTACTTTCCGTCGTATCGCTTAAATAAGCATTTTAAAGTTGCATTATCCGTTGTTGCGTGTAAAAGTGTCAGCTTTTCTATGGTTGGAGAAACATGTTTGCTTCTATCAGCATAGACTAAACTTGAAGGTATGTCTCTTAATAATACTAACTCTTTTAAAGCACCTGTATCTAAAGATCTTTCTGCAAGAATTATATTCTCCGTTCCTTTGCATATCGTTATCTTTTCAGCATTAGTTCCCCAAAAAGCATACGTAGCTATACTGGTTATCCATTCTGGCACAAAAATTTCGCTGACATCGTCAAAATCTTTAAAACAATATTTGCTGATACTAGTTACTTTGCAATCTGCGCCATACCCTCCCAAATATTGCGGAAAATAATAATCGTATATAACATCTCCTACTTCATATCCCAACCCTTTTTCAAGAGCTTCTTTGTCAATATAATCTAAAGCTACCTTAATGTAAGTTGGATCTTCTGTGTTAGTTGTTATCGTGTATGTGTACGGACCTTGCACAAAAGTTTCGCCTATGTAATATGCAGAAGACATCATACTCATTGTACACACCGCAAGCATAACAAACGCTAACCCCAAAATTAATTTTTTGATTTGTTTTTTCATAAAATCAAGCTCCTTTACTAAAATATTACTGTAACTAAAATACTAACAGAAAAATATTCCTTTGTCAATAAACTATAGTAAAATTTTAGTATAATATCAACGATATAGAAAGGCGTTGAATATGATGAATCGCATAAGAGACTTAAGAGAAGATAGGGATTTAAGGCAAATAGATGTTGCTCAAGCCACAGGAATAGACCAAAAAACAATCTCAAACTACGAAACAGGTAAGACCAACCCCGACTCTTTTGCAATAATAAAGCTTGCTGATTTCTTCGGCGTTTCTGCAGATTATCTTATCGGTCGTACAAATAAAAATACTATCACGACTGAAGACCTAATAAAAAGAATTGATAAAATTCAACGTGATCTGAACGATATTGCAAAGGATATAAAGCATATTAAATAAATCGATATTTAATTTTGCAAAAAACATTTCCCCTGATTACATCGCAGAATAAAATCAATAGGAGCTTTTTATGAACGATACAATTTTTGATGATTCAATTTTAAGCGCAGATACACCAAACAATACCGAGCAAGCTGCCTTTACACAGCAGGACGACTGTGAAGCAGAGCAGCTGCTTAAAAACAATAGAATCTCAAAAGAGAAGATAAAAAAGCAGTTCGATAAATTAATGAAAAAAGCTAAAAAATTAGTTGAAGACAAGGATGCGTTAAGTACCTTGCTTCATAAAGCAGTAGCTTTGTGCGACGAGCTGAGCCATCTTCGTTTAATCGGCAAGCACTTCACCGACATTTCCTTGGCTATATCAATGATTGACGATTATATTTGGAAAAGATATACCGAGGTGCCGAAAGCTACAATCATAACTCTCGTCGCTGCTCTGTTGTATTTTCTCACTCCTTTTGATGTTATCCCCGACACTCTGCCAATAATCGGCTACGCAGACGATATGCTCGTATTTTCCTCCGTTTTGTCAGCCGCTAAAAGAGATATCAGCAAATATAGGCAGTGGAAGGAAAGCAACGAACAAGAAAATCCGAAATCTTGAATTATCGGTAATTTATACAGTAAAAGGTCATACTGTAATTTAGCAAAACAAAGCTATTTAAACTGTTAAGCAGGCACTTTTTAGGTGAAAAGCTCACTTAAAAATACCTGCTTTTTGTTTTACTTTTTAGTCTACACTTAACTGACAGTTCTATTTATACCGTCTCCTCTTTCAGCAAATAAACCTCTGCCAGCTCGTTCCAAGTTTTCTTATCTACTACACCCGTTTGAGGTACGGATATAACCTGTTGAAAAATAAGAACCTGCCTTTTGGTCTCCTCATCAAAAACACTGCCGACATCAATAAACGTAAAATTTGAAAATTTACTTGCAAGGTTTCTGAGCATAAGCCTTAAGGTGTAAACGAACTCGTTGTCCATGCCCTCAGCGAGAGGTAGATCTTCTTTTCTTATTCCCGCAACCTGCACAGGCTCACTTTCTTCAAAAACCACCTTTCTGTTTTCCTCAACCAATCTCGTCCAAGTCTCATAATCAATTTCGCCCGTCTCGTTTATCGAGTGCTTGTTTTGAAAGCTTCTGACACTATCGTAAGTCTCCTCACCGTAAATACCGTCGGGGTAGACCATCGAAATATCCTCTTGCACTCTTGCAATATTTCTTAAGTACCCTTGTGCTTCAAAAATAGCTTTTTCTCTTTCTGTCATATATCATCACTCCCCTTTGAGAACATATCCCGGATACTGCGAAGACAAGCGTACCTGCCCTGCTCGTACAGTTTTGTATACATCAGCTATCGTATTCCACGTTGTCTCGTCTACTACCCCTGTTTGCGGAAGTTCAAAGATTTTTTGAAATTCCCTTACAGCGTTTTGTGTTCTCAAATCAAAGACATTGTTTTGCGGAATGTTAGGTATATCAAAAAACACTCTCGCAATGTAATTGAGATAGCTTTTGAAAACCCCGACCGAAGCCCCCACATCGCCACGCCTTAAAACAACACCGGGATACGGCTGTGTGTTTATTGTACCAATCTCGTTTCTGCTTGCAAGATAATCCGTAACACCCTTGTAGGCTGCATACAAGCTCTCCCAGGTTGTCTCATTCACACTTCCCGTTTGAGGTAAGCCTTTATACCTTTGAAAAGCCGAAACAGCGTTGGCGGTTGCCGCACCGTAAACCCCGTCCACTGTTACAAACGGTAAAAAATCAACAAACTGCGCAAGCAACGATAAGAAATACTGCACCGTTACCACTTGTCCGCCTGTTGCTCCTTGAGATATCTCACCCAAAAATTGCTTCGGCAGAGTTTCATATCCTATACCTTCGGAATCAAGCTCGGCAAGTCTTGTAACTGCATCAAAAACAAACACAATTCTGTACCACGTAGCTCTGCCGATTATGCCGTCCTCAAAAAGATTGAAAATTCTTTGAAACGCTCTTACTGCATTTTCCGTATTCTCATCAAAAGCTCCGTTTATAACGGTAATCTTCGGTATCGCAGGATAGTTCGAGGATATTCTTGCAAGATATATTTGCATTCTTCTTACATTTTCGTTAAGATCTCCTGCTTTAAGTGCAGCTTCAGGATAAGAGGGTATGTTTTCGGAAATCGGTGCATTAACAACAACCTCAATATCGTCCCCATAGTAATATTTTAATATTTCGATATCCGATAAGCCCTGTGTCGCAAGCGATTGCGAGCCCCACTGCGACAAGCCGTCGCAAGTAACGGTAGTACCGCTGCAATACTGTGCAAAAAGAGGGTTTACCGTCCCCTCTCGTCTTAAATAATCGTTAAATATATCGTCTGTTATTCTGCTTATATTTTCATATATGTTTCTGCCGTTTATGAATTTTTGATCAAACGCCGTGTCGTTTGTTATATCAAAATCATATCCGCTTGCTGTGTACCATTCAGTATAAACTCTGTTAAGAGCAAAGGAAACCTGTGCCAATATATTTGCCCTTATCGCCGATTCATCCCAGGTTGAAAATATCTCTGACGAGGCAACATTTTTTATATAATCGTCAAACGGTACCGTTACATTCGCAGCATCGCTTCCGGGTGAGCCCAAATGCACCGTTATATTAAGTGGTATTATTGGAATAACTGCCATTTACTCAATCCTTTCCGAAACGGGTGTCATCTGCACTGTAAGTATTATTTCAGAGCCACCCACTGCACTTACAAGCAGATTTTTCCTTGTGATAAAAGAATCTGCGTATACATCCGCAGTATAATCAAGTCTTTGGTTGCCGCTTAAAGGCTCAAGCGAATTTTGCTTTTGATATGCAGGTATTTTTGTTTTAATCGTCTCTCCGCTTTCCGCTGTTGTCAGCACCTTGTAAAGCTCACCGTTTCTGTACAGTATAACCTTTGCCCCCGAAACAGGGTATGCACTGTCTCCCGTCAGCACTCTTGCAAAAAAATTTGCTGACGAATCAGGCTGCTCGGTCGATGTTTCTTTTTGCAAAACGGGCTCACCCTCCGTATTCTCTTGCTTTTCCGGTGTTTGATTAAAGCTTTGCATAGGTAAATCCTCTTTAATTTCAAAAAGCTTTGCACTTTCATCTTCATTTATCTGTGCCTTTGCACTTTCTGTTTCCTCTTCAGCTTCTTTCGTGTCTGTTTCCTCGTCTGTTTCGTCTTTGCTTGGCATATTGCGTGTTTGTATTTCATCCTCCTTAGCTGTTACAACTCCCATGCCTTGCCATTTTTCTTTCATTTTCAAAAGCTCATCACTGTACAATGCAATAAGAATATCGATATTTGTGTTATCCATATCAAGCGCTCCTAATAAAGTATTCTTTCTATTTATATTCAAAAGGTACATCAAAGTAGACTAATAAAATACTTATTGTAAAAATAAAAAAACTGTGCTATTATTGTGTAGTCAGGTCGTGTGAACTGCACATTAAAATATATATTCGGAGGAAAATATGAATACTTTAGAAAAAAAGAAAACCTCGGGTCTTAGAATGTGGACTCTTATTTGGGGACTCGGTCTTGCAGGACAAATCTGCTGGAATATGGAAAACCAGTGGTTCAATACCTTTGTTTACACAAAAATCGGTAAGGACCCGTCAATTATCACAGGTATGCTGATATGCAGTGCCCTTGCTACAACCTTTTCAACCTTCTTCTTCGGTACTCTTTCAGACAGATTGGGAAACAGAAGAAAATTCATCTCAATAGGCTACATACTTTGGGGTATCTTCACAATCGCTTTCGGTCTTACCGAGTTTATCAGTAAGGACCTTTATCTTGTTGCAGGCATAAGTGTAGTTCTTGCAGATACTGTTATGAGCTTTTTCGGCTCAATGGGCAACGATGCGGGCTTCAACACTTGGACAACCGACATTCTAAACGACAAAAACCGTGGTCAAATCGGTGCCGCACTTGCAACACAGCCTGTCCTCGGAACAATTCTCGGCACAGTTGTCGGCGGCATATTAGTCGGCGAAGATAACAACTATATGCGTCTTTTTGTAACAATGGGTATCTTTGTTATCATCTTCGGCATCATTTCTCTCGTTTTCCTCAGTAAGGATGACGATGTTGAACCGTCTGTAAGAGGCTCGTTTATAAAGCAGTTTTTAAGCGTATTTAATTTCAAGCAATTTTTCAAGCTTAAAGAGCTCGTTTGGGTAAACATTGCCGTTTCCGTTTTCTTTATCGGCTTCAATGTTTATTTCTCATATATAGGCAATTATATTATTTACTATTTGGGATACACGGCAGATATGATGGGTATTATCGAGGCTGTGCCTCTCGTGCTTTCTATGCTAACGGCAATTCCTGCTTCAAAGCTTATCAACAAAGGTATGCACGACATTGTTTCGATCTTCTCGATTATCGTAAATATAATCGGTCTTATAATTCTTTATCCGATAACCCCCGATATGATAGACAACACAAAAATCTTTGATTTCAGACTTTGGCTCGGCATCTTCCTTGTCGGTGTTGGCTATGTAACCATTTTGCAAACAACAAAGGTTTGGACAAAGCAGCTCTACCCGAAAGACAGCAAAGGTCAGTTCGAGGGAATATGGATATTATTCTTCGTTCTTATTCCTATGATCGGCGGCTCGTTCATTGGCGAAAGTGTTGTTAAAACAAGCGGCGTTATCATCACAAACGAGCTCAGCGGACAGACGGAGTACATTCCGAACGGAAACATTTTCCTCGTGGGTGCAATAGTCATACTTCTTACAATAATTCCGATTCTTGTAACAAGAAAATACAGAAAGCAAGCTATCACAGCAGACACAACAGGTAATTAAAGAAAAATATAAAACATAAAAGCAAGCATTTTTTAAATTTATACCAAACGGTTAAAAGGTGCTTGCTTTTCTTTTTCGGCAATAAAAAATGTTTTTTTGCATTTTACTTGTTTTTTTCGGCAATTTTACCGTTAAAAATCTTATTTTTTTCTGTACAATACATTTTTTTAATGCTATAATTGAAAACATAAACAGTTAGCAATATTACTTTATGTAAATTTGCAAAAGTTAAAATCTTATCCAAAGGAGAATTTATTATGGCTAATCTTTTAGCAAACGGTACTGTTTTGAAAACAAAAGATGCAGCTGATATAACTATAGTAAGTTATATCGAACATATAACCGCCCATCAGCTGTATAGAGTGCGATACGCCGGCGAAGAAAAAGTTTTTACGAGACTTTTAAATTGCGACGACGACAAAAAGAACTTCTACGAAACACTCGCTGCGCAGAAAATTTTGCCTACTCAAACAAACTGGCCTATAGCTTTTTGCGACGATAAGGAAAACGATATCTTCGGCTTTATCTGCGATCCGATACCAGAGGATTACACGACCTTAAGCAGTCTTCTTTTCGACCGTGTTTCTATTTACAATCCAAAGCAAGAAATTGACGTTTGTCTTTCTTTGGCAACCGTTTTCGGAAAGCTCGCCGAAAAGGGTTATTTCATAAGCAGTCTTTCGGAGGATGATGTTGCTTTTAACATTAATAACGGAAATGTATATCTCAACATTTTCCAAAACATTTCCGCTAAAAATAAAAGTAAAAATTTCCCTTCGGTAAGGTTCATTCCTCCCGAATACTCTTTAGATAATGCGATAACCGCTTGTGCTGTTAACTCAAGATACATTCTTGCAAGCTTGATGTTTATTATTTTCTTCCGTTATCATCCTTTAGACGGAGCGTCCGTTGTAAACAAACCGTTCCTTTCAAATCAAGAGATGTTTAGCCATTACATTCAAAATCCCGTGTTTATGTTTGATTTACAGAACACGTCAAACAGACCGAGCAAATATATTCAACCACAGCTTCAAAAGAAATGGGACAGCTTCCCCGAATATATTAAAGAGCTTTTCTCAAGCAGCTTTTCTCAAAACAGCAAAAAGGACCCAAGCTCCAGACCCGACGAGCTTACTTGGATAACAAGTCTTGCAAAATTCAGAAGCTGTTTCTTTATGTGTGCTTGCGGAAACACCGTAACGCTTTCGGATGAGGGCACGGCAGATTGCCTTTATTGCGGCAAAAAATTCAATCTGCCTTACAAGCTTCAATTCACTAAATATACCGTTCCCGTAAGTGCAAAGGCAAGGGTTTACCGTTGCCAGGTAACTGATGATTTTGATATTTCAAACGCTACAAATCCTGTTGGTATTATTGTTTCAAATCCCAATAATCCACAGCTTCTCGGTTTCAAAAACATTGTAGGCTTTCCTCTTTCCTGCCTCACACAAAACGGTAATCAAAAGACCTTGGCTATGTCGGAAACAGCTCCGCTTAACCACGGTATTCAAGTTTCAATATACAATTCAACCGTTCTGTTTATCAATTCAGCCTCAACACCTGCTGTTGCCCCACCGCCGGCACCTATAGAGCCGGAGGTTACAGTGCAGGTTGAAGTACCTGACGCAGAGACTGAACAGGCAACAAATACAGCTCCAACGGAGAATACGCCCGTTGCACCGGAAGCTTCACCTGAAGCTTCTCAGCAAGCACCTTCACAGGAGGACAGCAGCTCCGACGAGGTTCCGCTTAACAGTTTTTCAACTTCAAGCGAAAACGACGCTATTGACAAAACGGGTTCTATAATTAAAGCCTTCAAGCAGAACAATAAAGAAAAAAATACAAACACAAGCAACGAAGCAAACGAATAATGTTTTTAAAAAGCTTAAAAGCAAAAGAGGTGAAACGATGTGTTTAACTATTATTACAGCCTTTTGACACCAAACGGTAAAATCATCTACGATGCTTTAAAAAACGCAATTGCTGCTTTTCAGCCGTCTGTAACCGTAAAAGCAGCAGCAAACCAAAAGGATATAACCGATGCAATTTCTGCTGTCAAAAGCGATAATCCTTATTTCTTTCATTTAGGTGATTCTTTTCAGTACAGCTTGTCTTCACCCTGCCAAATTCAAATAAAATATAAATACGAAAAAGAAGAGTACGAGGACAAATTAAGAAGCCTGCGATATGATATCCAAAGCTTCAAGGCAGCCATACCGAATCTTTCTCAAATGAACGAATTGCACAAAAGCGTTTCACTTCATAACATTCTTTTAAAAACCGTTTCCTACGACTATGAAGCGGCTGCAGTGCAAAATTCCGCAAGCGATTTCGGTCAATACTCTGATTCATTCAACGCCTTTGGCGCAATCGTAAGAAGAAAAGCTGTTTGCGAGGGCTTCTCCTGTGCTTTCAAAATGCTTTGCGATGAATGCGGAATTGATTGCTTCATTGTAAAGGGTGAGCATATCAACAACGACGGTTCTGTCGGTGAAAGGCACTCGTGGAATATGCTTAGAATCGGTGGTAAATTCACCCATGTTGACACAACGTGGAATGCAATTTTATCGCAAAAAAGCGACGCTTACCGTTTCGACTATTTCGGTATGACGGACAAAGAATGTATGCTTGAAAGAAGATACAACGGCTATCCTAAGGCAACGGACGAAAGCTTAAACTTTTTTGTCGGTACAAACAAGCTCATAAAAAATGCAACCGAGCTTAAAGCTCTTCTGCAAAAAGCGATACAGGACAAGCCGGATAAATTGTATTTCAAACTGCAAAAATCTTCTGCTTTGACACCGGAAACAATCTCAAAGCTTTCAAGCATTATCGAAAGCTATATGGGTAGTATTTTATCCTCCGGCGGCAGTTATTTCTGCATACATAACAAGGAGCTTAATATTTTCTTCTTTTACTTGGAATACCCCTCGTTACCTTTGAAATTAAGGAAGAAAAAATAAGACAAATCTTGACAATATTTATTCTATAGCGTAAAATTAGTAATTGATAGTATAAGGTAAAATTTAAGGAGAGATTACAGATGAGCAATGCAAACATTTCAGAATTGCCAATCGGCGCAAAATTAACCACCGCCACTACAGGCAAAACAATTCAAGTATTAAAAAAGCTCGGTGAAGGCGGACAAGGTATCGTTTATCTCGTTAACTATAACGGAGAGCAAAAAGCTCTTAAATGGTACAAGACAACCTTTATCAAAAACTCGCCCTCACCTACAAAATTCTATAAAAACATAGAAAGTAACATTTCAAAGGGTTCTCCGTCAAGGGAGTTTCTTTGGCCAAAGGACATTACCGGCTGGTCAAACGGCACCTTCGGCTACATAATGGACGTGCGTCCCGGCGGATACTACGATATTTCTGATTATCTTCTCAATCGTGTTACAATTAAAAATTTCAAAACCTTGTGCGACGCTGCCTTACATATTATAAGTGCTTTCTACAAGCTTCATTTAAAAGGCTACGCATATCAGGATCTTAACGACGGCAACTTCTTTATCAACCCAAACAACGGCGATGTTCTTATTTGCGACAACGACAACGTTGCTCCAAACGGCACAAATTCTGGTATTATCGGTAAGCCGAGATTCATCGCTCCCGAGGTTGTATTAGGTCAAACAATGCCCACCAACTTCTCCGACCGTTTTTCAATGGCGCTTATTCTCTTTATGCTTATGTGCCACGTTCATCCGTTTGAAGGCAAGCGTTCTCTCGGCATAGCCACACCCGAAATGCAAAAAGCGCTTTACGGAACCGGTGCTTTGTTCGTTATGGACAAAACCGACAGAAGCAACTGCTGCGACCAAAGAGTTCACGCAGGTGCATTGATGCTTTGGCCTTTAATGCCTGAATACATTAAGGAGTTATTCTACCGTTCATTCACAAAAGGTCAAGGTCTGGATATAGTAATGAAGCGTCCGTCGGAATTTGAGTGGCTCGAAGCAGTTGCAAGATTCCGCAGCGACCTTGTCGATTGCCCAAAATGCGGGGAAGAAATCTTCCTGAGCGGTGGCAACACAACCGTTTGCGACAACAGAAGATGTAATTATAATCTTTCCGTACCCTTCAAAATCGACAACGGAAGATATACCATTCCGGGACTTCCCGGCTCAAGAATTTATCGCTGCAATATCGAAATGTGCAAGCCCGAAGACGCATTAACCCCTGTTGCAATGGTAATTGCTAACCCCAAAAACCCCAGACAGTTCGGTCTTAAAAATCTCTCCAGCACTATATGGGGGGCAACAACTCCGTCAGGTGTTAAAAAATCTGTTCCTCCAAAAGAAATTGTACCTCTTGTTAAAGGCATTGTAATTGAGATCGGAAGAGAAAATCTTAAGTTTACTTGATTTCTCTTTAATTTACTTTTTTACACCCAAAACAGCGTTTTTTCTCTGTATTTACTGCTGCTTTTACCTTTCAAAAGAAAAAGCAGCGTGATATAATACATATACAAAAGCAGAAAGCTTTAAATTAAAAAAATATTTATTAAAAGGAGTTTTTTATTATGAAAACAACTGGAATCCCGGAAATCGCACGCAGAACCCTTAACGTATTTTTCGTTATCGACACATCAGGCTCTATGGCAGGCGAAGCTATTGCTCAGGTAAACATGGGCATCAGCGATGCTATTGAAACCTTAAAGCGCGAGGGTGATACAGCAGACGCTCAGCTTAAAATTGCTGTTCTTGAATTCAATTCAGGTGCAACATGGTACAACCCTGCAGGTCCTCAGGATCTTGAGGACTTTATGTTCACAGCGCCTCTTGAGGCAGGAGGTCTTACAGATATGGGTGCAGCTCTTAAAGAGCTTGACTCAAAGCTTTCACGCAACGCTTACCTCGATTCTATAGCAGGTAACTACCTTCCTGTTATCATCTTCCTTTCAGACGGTTATCCTACAGATAACTACCTCAAGGAGCTTGACAACATCCGTAATAACAAGTGGTTCAGCAGAGCTACTAAGATCGCTATCGGCGTTGGTTCCGACCCTGATATGACAATGCTTGCTAATGTTTCAGGTAACGTTGAAAATTGCCTTAAGGTTGGAGACCTTTCAATGCTCGCAAGAGTTATCAAGTTCGCAAGCGTTACATCTTCAATGGTGCAAAGCCAATCTCGCGTTAGCAGCACAGAACAAGAAATCGCCGGCATCATCGATGAAATTACAGGAGAAAACGGCGTTCAAGGCGTTCAGATCGGTGAAATCGACACCGAAACCTATGTTCCTCAAACACCTGCTGCCGATACAACCGATCCCGACAATCCTTGGGACGAAGACTGGAAGTAATACAAACTTAAAGGAGAGGTATTATGATTAAACCTTTCACATTTCATAAAACAGTAACAGGCCACAGCCATCTTATTAAAAACCCGCCGATACCGTGCGAAGACTTTTCTTCTTCATACTCCGCTCCCGACGGAAGATACCATATTTGTGTTGTCTCCGACGGACACGGCGACAAGAGCTGTTTCAGAAGCTCCTACGGCTCAAAAGCTGTAGTTGAAGCTACACTTAAAGCGTTAAAAGGCTTCGCTGACGGCCTTTTGAGCGATGATAAGGCGTTTGATACATTCCGACATTCATCGATTGAACAAAAAAGAAAAATCAAGAATTTGACAGACTGTATCGTCAACTCGTGGCAAACCGATATAATGAACGAATACAGCACCAACCCGCCTACCGCAGAGGAATTGGCAGGTGTGCGTGCCGACGTCCTTAAAAAGTATGAAAGAGGCGAGCATTTAGCACACGTCTACGGTGCAACACTGCTTGCAGGAATTCTTATTGACGGCAAATGTCTTATTCTCTTGCAGCAGGGCGACGGCAGATGTAACGTTTTCTACGAGGACGGCACCTGCGATCAACCGGTTCCGTGGGACGACAGATGCTATGAAAATGTTACAACCTCAATGTGCGACACGGATGCTGCATCATCCGTTCGTCATTGTGTCATTGACACTTCCAAAAAGGGCGTAATCGCCTGCTTTGTGGGAAGCGACGGTGTAGAGGATTCGTTCGGCGACTCTGCAAGCACGATGGCAGGTAACTATATTTTCTACAAAAAGCTTTCCTGCGAGGTGCTTGATCGTTTCGGTAACAGTGCAGACTTAGAAGGCTATATGCAGGAAGATTTTACCAATCTCAGCAAAACAGGCAGTGCTGACGACGTTTCTGTTTCCGGTATTATCGATTTAGAGGGGGTTAAGCCCTTCTACGAATCCTTCAAAAATGAGCATACTGCATATTCGCTGAACAACAGCTACTTATTCTACAAGAAAAAGATAGAAAGTATGCAAATGAAGCACGATTATTACATCGCAGAAGTACAAAAGCGTGAAGATGCTATTTCAAGCAAGAAAAACAACGTTCACAAGATACAAAAGCGTATTCGTTCATTAGAAGCAGAAAGAAATGAGCTTTTAATGAAAAAGAATAAAGCTCAACAAGACTACGATAAAAGCAATGCTGATGCAAAAGAAGCTATCAATCAGACACAGCAATATGCAGAGCTTTTCATGCAATATTCGCAAGGAGATCAGCAGTCAGATGACATTTTTTCTCATTCTTCCGATGCCTCACAGCATACTAACATCTTCTCCGGCGAAATAGCTTCCTTACACAAGCAAGCTCTCACTCTTATTTCCGGTATTGCAAACGGTATCAAGAGTAAGGTAAGCAGCTCTTATTCGGTCTACCAAAGGATTTGCGCTAAACTTGCTGAAACAGAGGAAAGTATACAAAGAAACACCCGAGGTCTTGCTGATTTTCAAAGAAATATCAAAAAGGACGAAGAGGATCTTGAAGCACTGAAGCAAGAGCGCGACAATTATGTTGCTTTGTATGAAGAGTTTGTATCAAAACGTGATGAAATTGCCGCTCAAATAAAATCTCTCGGTGGTACTCTGCCGTCATAAGCCTTAATGGGAACTGCCCACTAAGCACAGACCAAAAAAACAAAATAAAAACAGATGTGTTTCAGCTTAACTTTTTTTACTGAAATACATCTGTTTTATTTGTTATGTGTATTTTGTTGCATATAAATATTTTTACATTAAAAAAACGTCATTTTAGCCTTGTTTTATAATATTTTTTCTTGATAAATAAATATTGTTGCTGTATAATAAATTAGAAATATTGAAAAAAGAAAAACAGGAGGATATTGCCATGAAATGCAATAAATGTTCTGCCGAATGGAACGTAAATCCAAATATGTCTCAATCAATAAAAAAATGTCCGTTTTGCGGAGAGGCTTTGAACGAGGAGCCTGTTGTTGCAGATACATTCGACGAGATTGTGCCTTGCTTTAAAAGCATTTATGCTTCTTACGGAAACGATATATTTAACGATGCAAAAAAGCTTAATGCCCTGCTGTCAGATCTTCTGCCGGGACATAATTTACAAAGAAGACTCGTTGTATACGCTATTGAAGCAAATATTTATGCCGATATTCTTTCAAGTAAATCGCAGGATGTTTTAGATGTTAAAACCAGAGGTGTACTCACTCTTAAAAACAACTACGGCATTTCAAGCGAAAACGCAAACGATGTAATTGATTGGCTTATTGAAACTGTATTTCCCGATGCACCTATAAGCAAAAAAGCAGTTCCTGAGGTACAAAATCTCATAGGCTCACTTCTCAGCTCCTTACAGCAAACCGCCATACCTGCAGCTACACGAAAAACAGCTCCCGTTGATACAAAGCCTGCTGTCCCCCAAAAGAAATACGGTGATATGCCTGCAAAGCCTAATTTTACGATTCCTGCTCCGTCATCAACAGCTTTGCCAAAAAGATTTGTTAAGGTTTCTCCCGGTCTTTTCAAGAAAACAAAGACTATAAAATTTAACAACGGTTCTGTGTATTCAGGTGAAGTTAAGCACGATAAGCCAAACGGCGTCGGAGATTTAAAATTCAAAGACGGCTCCAGCTACAACGGTGAATTCAAAGACGGCCTTTTTAACGGTCTCGGAATATATTATTTCAAAAGCGGAAATGTTTTTGAAGGGCAAACACAAAACGGTAACTTCCACGGTAAAGGCGTTATGTATTTCCCAGACGGTGCAATTTACTTCGGCGACTTCCTAAACGACAAAAAAACAGGTAATTGTATCTATATTTTCAAAAGCGGTACAAGATACGAGGGCAGTGTTGTAGACGGTCTTTTCCACGGTAAGGGTAAACTGTTCTTTGATAACGGCAACATCTACGAGGGTGAATTCAAAGACGGAAAAATGTGTGGTAAGGGCGTTTACTACATGAAAGGCGGCAACATCTATTCGGGCGATATGAAAGACGGCTTTTTCGACGGCTACGGTGTTAGTTATTATAATAGCGGCGACATCTTCATCGGTGCTTTCAAGAATGACAAGTGCAACGGCGCAGGCGTTTACTACTATGAAGACGGCACAAGAATCGAAGGCACCTTCAAAGACAATGCACCCGTTTCAGGCGCTGTTAAGTTCTATAAAAGCGGCAACATTTATACAGGCGACTTCGATGGTACTTTACCTGTAGGTAAGGGTATTTATTTCTTTGAGAACGGCAACAGATATGAAGGAGATTTCGTTGACGGTTGCTTCGAGGGTAAAGGCACATTCTATTTTTCAGACGGCGATATATACCAAGGCGACTTTATCAAGGATAAATTTCACGGAAACGGTGTATTTTATTTTACCGACGGCGACATATACGAAGGTGGCTTCGCTGAAGACAAAACGCACGGCAAAGGAATATCCTACTACGCAGACGGCACTTATCAGCACAAGGAATTCGATATGGGTGAATTAATCAGCTGCGATGATGTTCAAAGCTAATAAGCAAAGCTTCTTCCTTATCAAATTGCGTGTATTAACACCTCAAAGCAAGTAACATTTTGTAAAAAAAGGAGTATCTATGAAGTGTAGCAACTGTGAATCTGAATTGAGTGAAATTTCCTTATCGTGTTGTCCGTTTTGCAGTGCAGCTTTGAAGCAGAACACGGCAAGGCCTGAAGCTTTTGAGGATGTTACCGACTGTCTTATATACATATTCAAAACACAAGGCAAAGAGATACTCAAGGAAAAAGCTCGTTTTCTTTCCGTGTTTTTCGACTATATGCCGGAAAGAAAACTTGAAAAAAATTTGCTTGATATGCTTTTATCGTCAATTGATTGTCAATCACTTTTTAATCTTAATCGTAGGGATATAGACCAAAAGCGTACAAGCGCAGGCTTATACCTGACTAATCAATACGGTATATCACGAGAAAATGCCGATATGGTTTCAGCGTGTTTGTTTGATGCTTTATACGGCAAAGAACCTGTGATTAAAGCTAAAGCCCGAGCATCAGCTCAGGCACCGCAATCGGTTTCAAAAGCACGATATACGGGTGCAACACAAAACGGTGTACCGCACGGCAAGGGTACAATAGTCTATCCTAACGGTGAAAAAATCGCAGGCGATTGGGCAGACGGTAAGCTTAACGGCTATGCAAAGCACTATAATTCAGATAACCTTGTGGTGTATGAGGGCGAATTCAAAGACCACCTAAAGCACGGAAAGGGTAAACAATACACCTTTGACGCAGCAACGCTTTTGTACGACGGTGAGTGGAAAAACGGCTTAAAGCACGGCAAAGGCACCTTTTACGACACACACGGAAGCGTTGTATACGACGGGGAATACGAAAACGACAAGCGCACGGGAAAAGGCGTTCTGTACAGCGGCAACCGTATAGTTTACAGCGGCAGCTTTAAAAACGGTGAATTCTGCGGCAAGGGTATCAGCTTTCATTTTTGCGGCAGTATAGCATACAGCGGCGAATGGAAAAATTCAAAGCCACACGGTTTTGGTGCTTCATTCAACGAGGACGGCTCAAAGGATAAGCAAGGAAGATGGAAAGACGGAGTCTTTTTAGGCGAGGCGTAAGGGCTCACCGATGTGTTTTTTCGTCTTGAGAGAATAATAAAATACCGATTTTTCAAATCGGATAATAAAATAAAAAAACAAAGGAGAAAATTATTATGGCTCAACAAGTAAAAGCAACTGTTATTTTAACAAAATGTCCTTCCTGCTCAGGCACATTCGGCACAAGAATCGAATATATATCAGGCGACTGGTATCGAACCTGGGCTTTTAAGATTTCCGACTCAATAGCAAAAAACGAAGGCTTCGACAAAACTCCCGTTCAGGGCAGTCTTGATGCAATAGAAGGCTTTGAGGGTTGCCCTTACTGCGGCACTTACGGTTTCGTACAGTGCGGTCAATGCAAAAAGCTCACCTGTTGGAAGCCGGGCGACACAAGTGTTGTATGCGGCTGGTGCAACCGCAAAATGAGCAACATTGTTTCAAGCGACAGCTTTGATGTTTCGGGCAACAATATGTAATTTCCAATAAATAAGGGGCTGCCCACTAAGATGCAGAAGGCGTATGCTTATACTCCGAGAGGGCGAAAAAGCGTCTAAAAAAGCAAAAAT
>CAZNQI010000009.1:0-19475 GCA_964575375.1 uncultured Faecalibacterium sp. | reverse complement strand
TGTTAACGACGCTCCATCTATCAAGAGTGCCGACATCGGTGTCGGTATGGGTATCACAGGTACAGACGTTACAAAGAACGTTGCTGATATGGTACTCGCAGACGATAACTTTGCAACAATCGTTGGTGCAGTATCCGAGGGTAGAAGAATTTATGACAACATCAGAAAGGCAATTCAGTTCCTTCTCGGTTCAAACCTTTCAGAAGTGCTTTCAATCTTTGTTGCAACAATTCTCAACTTCACAATTCTTAAGCCTGTTCATCTTCTTTTCATCAATCTCGTAACAGACAGTATTCCTGCTCTCGCTTTGGGTCTTGAAAAGCCTGAAAGAGACATTATGTCCCGTAAGCCGAGAAGCAGTAAAGAGGGCGTATTTGCAGGTGGTATGGGCTTTGATGTATTCTATCAAGGCGTTCTTGTTACAATTCTCACACTCGCTGCATTCTTCATCGGAGAATTCCTTGAGGCGGGTCATTGGCAGTTTACAAACATTTCAGAATGTAAAGAGGGTATGACAATGGCATTCCTCACGATGAGTATGTGCGAAATCTTCCACTCGTTCAATATGCGCTCACAAAGAGGCTCTGCAGTTGCTATGAGCTTCGGTCAGAAATCACACAACGCAGTGCTTTACGGTGCTATGGTGCTTTCACTCGTTCTCACAACAGCAATCATCGAAATTCCTTTCCTTGCAAATATGTTTGAGTTCGTACACCTTGACCTCAAGGCATACGCAATTTCAATCGGCCTTGCATTCCTTGTAATTCCGATTGTTGAAGTTATTAAGGCAATTCAAAGAGCAGTATCGAAGAAATAAAAAATCAAAAAAGATAGGACGGGCACTGTACTCGTTCTATCTTTTTTTGTATGGGGTTTGTGCCGATAAGGCATATTTCAGATACAAGGTTAAAATAACATTTTCAGCATTGCTTTAAGCTGAAAAGTATCAGCTACGAAATTTCGTGGCTGATTTTTTTGCTTTAAGGTAGTGGGCGGTTCGGCGCGTCTGTTTAGTGTGGCGAAGCCACACTAAACAGACACTAAAAGCAAACGCTATATAAATTGTAAAGGCTCTGAGTTGTTTTTATAAAAATAACAGTTGTAATTTTTCCTTAACTTTGATATAATTATATTGATTAAGGCTATTTTGAAAGGTGGGAGTGAAAATGGAAATCGGAGCATCGTCTGCTTGCTTTTATCCTTTGGAAACAGAACGCTCATTTTTACATGTGGCAGAGCTTGGAATAAGACATTGTGAGATATTTTTCAACTCACCCTCGGAGCTTTCAAAGTGTTTTATAAATGAACTTGAAAGAATAAAAAAGGCCTACGGCATTGATGTAACCTCATTACACCCGTACAGAAGCTTTTCAGAGGGCTACGATTTATTTTCTGCCTATAAAAGAAGATATACCGATGCTATTGAAAAGTATAAAAGATATTTCGATGCGGCAAGCATACTCGGTGCGAACTATATCGTTTTGCATGGCTCCGGTCATGGGTTTGATATACCGCAAGAGGAATATGCCGAAAGGTTTTTATATCTTCAAAGCATTGCAAGGAGCTTCGGTTGCAATATAGCGCACGAAAATGTGGTGCATTTTGTTTGTGAAAAGACGGAGTTTGCCTCGTATCTTGCCTCACAAATCGGCGACGACTTTAAAATGGTGCTGGATGTTAAGCAAGCAAGAAGAGCGGGAGTTGACCCACTCGAGTTTGTGGATGCTGTGGGCAAGCATATAGTACACGTACATTTGAGCGATTATATAGGCAAGAACGATTGCGTACCACCTTGTGAAGAGGGTAGCTTCGATTTTTACAATCTGTTCAAATCGCTTCACAAAATAGGCTACAACGGTAAATATATAATTGAGCTTTATTCAAACGGTTTTGCGAAAAGAGGGGAGATTGTTTCCTCTGCTAAGTATTTACAACAGATTCTTGATAGTGTCAGACAAGGACTTTGAGCCTTTGAGAATAAAAATGAAATGGGGTATAAAAAATGAAATGTCCGTTTTGTGGTTTTGAAGAAAGTAAGGTTATCGACTCAAGACCTACCGATGAGGGTGAGAAAATTCGCCGCCGCAGAGAGTGTATCTCCTGCTCAAAGCGCTTCACCACTTATGAAATAATCGAAAGCGTGCCCATTATCGTTGTTAAAAAGGATAAATCAAGACAAGCCTTCGACAGAGTTAAGCTCTTTAACGGAATGCTCAGAGCTTGCGAGAAAAGACCGGTTTCCATTGAGCAAATAGACAGAATGGTATCCGAAATTGAAGCAGAGCTTCAAAACTCACTCGACAGAGAGGTAACATCCGTACATATCGGCGAGCTTGTTATGGAAAAATTAAAAAGCGTTGACGAGGTAGCTTATGTTCGCTTTGCTTCCGTTTACCGTCAATTCAAGGATATAAACACATTTATGGAAGAACTTACAAAGCTTCTTTCAAACGACAAATAAAAAGCAGGGGGAATATTAATGCCAGACCAAAGTTATGAAGCTCTTGTATTAGAGCGTTTTGCAAAGCTTATTAAGCTTAAGACAATTTCTTCAAAGGACGGCGATTTTGACAAAGAGCCGTTCGATAAGTTTTTGCCGACCTTAAAGGAGCTTTATCCAAAGGTGTTCGAGGTAGCAGAAACAACACTTATAAACGAATACGGCATATTACTTCGCATTAAGGGTAAGGACAGCACACTTCCACCCGTTGTAATGATGGCGCACCACGACGTTGTTGCAGCTGACGAGGAAAAGTGGCAGCACCCGCCTTTTGAGGGTGAAGTACACGACGGTTACATTTGGGGCAGAGGCACAATTGATACAAAGGGTCTTATCCTTTCTTTCTTTGAGGCTATGCAATACCATACAGAAAACGGCTTTGTACCTCAAAGAGATATCTATTTTGCTTCCAGCAACTGCGAAGAGGTTGCCGGGGACACAATGGTAAAAATTGTGGAGCATCTTAAAGAAAAGGGTGTTAAGCCTTGGTTTGTTTTTGACGAGGGCGGAGCTATTATGCTTGAGCTTCCAATGGGAGTTACAAAGCCCTATGCAATGGTTGCTGTGAGTGAAAAGGGCTGGGCAACGGTAAAGCTTACTGCCACAAGCAAGTCTTTGGCACATTCTGCTAAGTCAACAGGCAATAAGCCTGCAATTGAAAAGCTTATGACTGCTCTTAATAAGCTGGAAAAAGCTCCGATGAAGAGCGTTATAACTCCTGCTTTAGAGGGTATGCTTTCTTCTTTGTCAAACGATATTCCCGCACCTTTAAATATCGTGCTTAAAAACATTAAGCTTTTAAAGGCACCTATTAAAAAGGTTCTCGAAAGTACACCTGACACTGCGGCGATGATAAGCTCAACAATAACACTCGTTGGCATTGAAGCCGCACCTGTTAATAACCTTACACCTGAAACTGCAGTTGCAACCTTAAAGCTCAGAATTGCACCTCACGATACCGTGGAGAGTGTACTTGAGCATATAAAAACAGTTGTTGGCGCCGATATCGAAATGGAGACCGAGAGAATTTCTCCTCCTGCACCGATATCAGACCACAACACAAAATCATTCGCATATATCAGCGACACGATTAAAAAGGTATTCCCGAATGTTGGTGTAGCACCGTTTATACTCAATGCCGGAACAGATTCAAGACATTTTGCTCCCATTTGTAAAGAGGTATACCGTTTTGGTGCGTTCAGCATAAACAACGAGCTTTTCAATTCGGTACATAACGAAAACGAAAGAATACCTGTTGATGTTGTTATGAAGTGCATTGAGTTTTACAAGACATTTATCGAAAATTTAAACTGATAAAACAAACATAAAAAAATCACCGTTATTGCTAAAAAGCTTTTTACGGTGATTTTTTTATGCGTTTTTGAATCTCTATAGCCAAAACAGATGCGGCGATACACTTTACAATATCCCCAAAAATAAACGGCAAGGATATCGAAAGTATAGCAGAGGGAATGTTAAACCCGTTGTGAAAGCACATAACTAAAATTGCCATAATGTGTTGCACGGGGACGGATACAAGAACCGTTACGGCAATGTAGTATTTTACATCTGCTTTTTTCTCTTTTAAGGTGCTTACAAGCAAAGCGCTTATAAGAAAGCCGAAATAAAAGCCACCCGTGGGGCCAAGCAGTTTACCGATACCCGAAGTGCCACCGGAAAAAACAGGTAATCCAATAACGCCTAAAAGAAGATATATGAGAATGCAAGAAAAACTGCGACGAGGCTTTAGTAAAAGAGAAATTAAGCTTACGGCGACGGTTTGCATTGAAAGCACGCTTGCTGTAAACGGTAGCGGTATTACAAGATAAGAACTAAGGCAAAGTACGGCGGTTAGAAGTGCCGTCTCTGCCATAGAATAAATTTTACTTTGATTTTCTTTGTGTGTCATGATTTAACTGTTCTGCAGCACGGATAAAATTTGTTTGTGAAAACCCATTTTCCGTCCTTTCTTATAATTGTGTATGTGTAAGAACTCTTTTTGGGCCCTGTGTATGAGGAATAGTACTTGGGCTTTAGTGTGTATTCATATTCGGTATTGCTTAATTTTGTAAGCGAGTTAGTATAGTATTGCACACCCTTGTCTGTTTCGCTTGAGCCGCCCTCAGCGTAGTAATAAAGCTTTGAGTTTACCTCGACGTAAAGATAAAGCTCGTTTTCGTAAACGCTTTTATCGAAGTATTTGCTAAGCAAAGCCTTGAGATCGTCAAGCGTTTTGACACTGTCGTGAACAACACGGGCGAATGTGCAGTTCATACCGTACAAGGGATGCTTTATAGTTTCTTTTGCAGAAATATATTTGCAGGAATACACCCAATTCATATAAATATCTATACTCTCTTCATAAAGCGTTGAGGCTTTATGAAGAGTGAGGGTGGGAGTTTTAGTGGTAACCTTAACAATGCTTGAATAAGCACCGTAATGATTTTTATTGTTTACGGTCTTATAAGCTCTGACAGCATAGCTGTATGTTTGGTTTTCCGAAAGCGATTTTACTGTGTAAGTGTTTTTGGACACATTTGAAATAAATTTGTATGTGCCGTTTCGTTCATTATAGGAATAAACGGTATATTTTACACCGCTTATTTTTGTCCAAGTAAGTTTAATTGTGTTTGTCGTAGCAGTAGCTTTAAGATTTTTTACCTGCGACGGACTTGTAACCTTTGTTGTTGCTTTAACCACAGAGGACATTTTTCCGTAAGTTTTGATGCCGTTTTTAGTTGTATAAGCTTTAACGGCATAACGGTAGGTTGTACCTTGATTAAGATTTTTTACTGTATATGTATTTGAGGATACACCGGCTATTGCTGTGTATGATTTATTTGAGGGATTATAGGAATAAACGGTATATTTTGCACCGTTAATTTTTGTCCAAGTAAGCTTAACGGTACTTGTTGTGGTTGTTGCTTTTAAGTTCTTAACCTGAGAGGGCTTATTTGTTGCCGCAAAAGAAATGCTCACACACATAAATGACATCAAAAATAATGTAAGGCACAGTACCGTTATTGATTTCAAAAGCCTTAAGACTTTGCATTCGCTCATTCGTAACCCTCCTTTTTATTATTATACATCAAATAATATAAATAAGCAACAAATATACTTATATGAATAATAACGCTTTATTGTAAAAATTATGTGAAATAACAAATCTCTTTACGAGCTGTCTTGTAAATTTTTGAAATGGGTGTTATAATTAAAAAACAGTATAAAATTATTTAAAGGAGGTAAAAAATGATTTCTGTTATAATTTGTGTTTATAAAGATGAAATGTATATTGAACAGCAGATAAAATCTATTTTGCCTCAGCTTTCGGCAAGAGATGAGATTATTGTTTGCGACGAAAAGGTTGGCAGCAGAACTGAAAACATAGTCAAGCGAATCGCCTTAGAGGACAGCAGAGTTCTTTTTGTCGAGGGAAAAGGTAAGGGCAAGAACTATAGCTTTATAAACGCTGTAAGGCACAGTAAGGGTGATAAAATCTTTGTTTGTGAAAAAGGAAATGTTTGGCTGCCCGACAAAGTGAAAAGAGTTATGGAAGCGTTTAAAGAGGGCGCAGACCTGGTAATTCATAACGCTTATGTAACGGACGAAAATCTTAACATAACCGAGTATTCCTTGTTTGAAAAGGTAAAGTTAACAAAAAGCATTTTTTCAAATGCGAGACGAAACACCTTTTTAGCTTCAATGATTTCATTCGACAGAAAGCTGCTTTCAAAGGTTATGCCGATACCTCAAAGCATACAAGGCTTTGACCAGTGGATAGCACTTATTGCACTTTCCTGCGGCAAGGTAAGGATTGTTGATTTGCCTCTTATGTATTACAGAGACATTAAGCGAGACAAGACAGAGCTTGACCTTTCACACAGAAGAAAAGCAAAAAGAAGGAGCTTTGTTTTGTCGAAGCTGTTTAAAAGAAAATTTTTGGATACTTAAAATATGACTATGCACCAATTGGTGATTGATTTTTTAAAACAGCAATTAGCAATAAGGGTCGTATTGCCGGGGTTATGCGCCTCGCGTCAGCTCCGAAATTAAGAAAATAATCTTTTTGGGGTGTTTATGACTTTGTCGATATCTCCTGACGATGAAGAATCTTTATACGTAAATCCTTATAAATAAAGGCTTTGCGGGGATGTAGTGTGATGAAAATACTCCAAAAATACCCCAATGTTTCAAAAAAAGTTATAAGAAGCACCTTCAGTTTGGAGGGTGCTTTTTTTAGGTAGGGGAATAATAATAGTAATTCGCTCTTTTGATTAGGGCGAATTTTTATTGATATCGATAAATAAAAATTTTCTTTTGTGCAGAAAATTGACAAAATATATAACATATAGTATAATATAAACACTAACAAATGTTATAAAAGAGGTGGAAATATGAAAAGTCTTTTAAAACAAATAAGAACATATCTTAATATGAGTCAGGCGGAATTTGCTGAACATCTTAACGTTAGCTTTGCAACCGTTAACCGTTGGGAGAATGGTCGAGCCATTCCGAATAAACTTGCTCAATCTAAAATATACGATTTCTGCAAGGAGAAAGGTGTACCCGTATATGATTTGACAATACAAAAAATTGCAGAAATAGCAAAAGAAATAAAGCTCGAAGATGGCAGGGTTTTGCTCTATCACGGCTCAAAGGCAGGTGTTGAAGGAAAGGTTGCACCGATTAGCCGTAAACAATGCGACTTTGGCAAGGGCTTCTATATGGGTACTGAACCGGGTCAAGCTCTGACGCTAATATGTGATTATGAAAAGTCGAAGCTGTATATCGTTTCCATTGGTACTGATGAATTGGCTCATCTGGAGGTACCTGCAAATATTGATTGGGCGATGATTGTTGCATATCACAGAGGAAAAATGGAGAAAATAAACGGTACACCACTTTATAATAAATACCGTGATATGACGTTGGACAAAGACTTGATTATCGGAAGTATTGCAAATGACAGAATGTTCTATGTAATTGATAATTTCTTCATTGGTAACATTACCGATGCTGCTTTGGTAAACAGTTTATCTGCTCTTAACCTCGGTAAACAATATGTTGCAGTTACAGAAAAGGGCTGTGATGCTGTTAGAATTGAATGTGAGGTTCCTATCTCTTATCTTGAAAGATTGTTTATCAAGGATGTTGCAGAGGAAAACCGAGCAAGAGGTGTTTCTCTTGCAAATGATATTTGTAAAAACTACCGTCGAGAAGGCAAATTCTTTGATGAAATTCTTGATGAAGCAATGAACGGAGTGAGCGTATGAATGAACTTCAGTTAAAGATGTGTGATATCCAAGGCAGGCTTTTTGAATTGTCTGCTGATAAAAACTTCGGCAGTGCTGTATTTATAAAAGTATTTATGATGTCTGATGTTGCAAAAGGTCTAGACTCAAGGTTTAACCACATGCAGTGGGCTGGGGAAGAGTATTTGCTCGACGAACTTGTAGCTTCTGCGAATGGACTTATTACAGCGGACGGTGAAGTTTATTCAAAAGATGTACTGTACTGGATAGGCTACATCTATCGCTATTGGCATTACTATACCGGTGAAGACAGCGCAAAGATTTATAAGCAAGCACCGGTTGACACGATGAAAAGGAATTATATGATTTTTCACACTATGGATCCGGTAGTTGCAATCGAAGACTTGAAAGAGATATATAGGCAGAAAATTGATGAATAAAAATAAAAAAGGCCTACATAGTAGACCTTGACTCACACACTGCGAGGTCGCTTAGCGACGGATTGGATAAATCTTTATTTGAACTTATAGTGTAGTCTCATAAGGTAGAGACAGTATTATAATATCACCTGAAAATAGATCTGTCAATATAAAAAGGAGGATTTTTATGAAAAATTATTACGTAGGACTTGATATAGGTACCGATTCAGTGGGATGGGCCACGACAGGAGAAGACTATTCATTGTCTAAATTCAATGGAAATGCTATGTGGGGAGTTCGTCTGCTCGAGCAAAGTAAAACTGCTGATGAAAGACGTTCTTTTCGCGGGGCTCGCAGAAGAAACGATAGAAAAAAATATAGAATACAGTGCTTGGAAATGCTTTTTGACGAGGCGATATCTAAGATAGATGTTGCTTTTTTTCAAAGACTTAAAGAAAGTAGCTTTTATGAAGACGACAAAAGAATCGGTACTAAATATTCTCTGTTTTCTGATGCCGGATTCACTGATAAAGATTACTACAAAAAGTACCCGACTATTTATCACTTGAGAAAAGATTTGATTGAGAGTAGTGATGAACACGATGTAAGACTTGTTTATCTTGCAGTTAGCCATATTATTAAGCATAGAGGTCATTTTTTGTTTGATTCGCAGTTGTCTGATAGTTTTGAAATAGCTGACTTTTCAGATTTGTGGTCTGATTTTAATGCTTTTTTGTTTGATAATTATGAGCTTTCTTTAGACTGCTCGGATATGGCTTTATTGGAAAGTGCATTGAAGGACACAACTCTTACAAAAACTAAAAAGAAAGAACTTATCGCCGAGCTGCTTTCTGTTAAAAAGAAGACGGACAAACAAAAGTATGAACTAATAACGTTGTTAACGGGAGGCTCTGCAAAAACGTGCGATTTGTTCGCTAACGAAGAATATAAGGACTGCGAATGCAAAACATTAATATTGAGTAGTGGTTATGATGAAAATGGTATTGTTTATGAAAGTGTACTTAAAGATGATTTCGAGCTTGTAGAAAATGCTAAAGCTATTTATGACTGGGCTGTTTTATCAAGTATACTAAAAAATAATAAATATATATCTTTCGCTAAAGTCGGTGAATATGAAAAGCATAAGAGTGATCTTAAACTTTTAAAGACTTTTGTTAGAAAGTATTGCCCGGAAAAGTATGGTTATATTTTCAAAGTTAACAAAAAAGGTGTATGCAATTATGTTGCCTATTCGTCTCATTCTAAATTATCTATTGAGGAAACAAACTGTTCGCAAGAGAAATTCTGTGAGTTTTTAAAAGGTGCACTCATAAAAGATTTGCCTGATAGTAAATATGAAGTTATGTATAGCGAGATAGTTGCAGGAACCTTTATGCCGAAACCGGTAACTAAAGATAACTCTGTAATTCCAATGCAGGTTACTCGTGCGGAACTTGAAACTATTCTTGAAAGAGCTTCAGCATATTTGCCGTTTTTGAATGATAAAGATGAAAATGACATTACTGTAAAAGAAAAAATTTTGAGTATTCATTCATATAGAGTACCATATTATGTAGGTCCTCTTAATTTACATAGCGACAAACACTGGCTGGTAAGAAATAGTGAAAAAATTTATCCTTGGAATTTCGATAAGGTTGTTGATGGGGACAAGAGTGCGGAAAAATTTATCGAGAAACTTACTTCTAAATGTACATACTTACCTGTTGAAGATGTTATTCCGAAATACTCTCTTTTGTATAGCAGTTTTATGGTTCTTAATGAAATTAACAACTTAAAAATAAACGGAGAGCCTATATCGGTTGAATTGAAAAAATCAATATATCAGGATTTGTTTGCAAAAAGGAATAAAGTTACTCAAAAAGCATTGTTATCTTATTTAAAAAGTCGAGGCTATATAGATATATCCTTAAGTGGAATTGACGGCGATTTTAAGAGTAACTTGAAATCTTATCGTGATCTTTTGTTTTTAGACATAACTGAAACAGAGAAAGAGGATATTATTAAGGCAATAACAATATTTGGCGATGACAAAAAGCTTCTAAAAAGAAGATTGAAGCAGCAATATGGCTCTGTTATAAGTGATGAAGATATAAAATCACTGTGCAAGCTGAAATACTCAGGCTGGAGTAGATTGTCCAAAAAGTTTCTTGCGTCCATAGAAGGTGTTATTGGTTCTACGGGAGAGTTAACAACAATCATCAGAGCTCTTTGGGAAACTAATAATAATTTAATGCAGCTTCTTGGTAACGAAAATACATTCACAGATAGTATTGCAAAAGAAAATGCAGGAGAAGAATTCACGTCTTTGAAAGCGGAGGTAGAGGCATTATACGTTTCTCCCAAAATTAAGAGACCTATATATCAGACAATGCTGATTGTTGAAGAAATAGTAAAAATCAAAGGTGTTGCTCCGAAGAAAATATTTGTGGAAGTTGCAAGAGGACCTGAAGAAAAGAAACGTACAGTTTCAAGAAAAAATAAACTTCTTGAATTGTACAAAACTTGCAAGAAGCAAGAAATGCAGTTGTATGAACAACTCTGCAATTTTGATGAAGCTGATTTGAGAAGAGACGCTCTATATTTATATTTCACACAGTTCGGAAAATGTATGTACACGGGCGAGCATATTGAAATTACTGAACTTTTCAATAAAAATATTTATGATATAGACCATATTTTCCCTCAGTCGAAAATTAAGGATGATAGTTTGGATAACAGAGTGCTTGTTCTTAAGACTGAAAATGAAAAGAAAGGCAACATATATCCCATCGCATCAACAATAAGAGACAATATGCAGGAGTTTTGGAAAACACTTGAGTCTAAGGGCTTAATCAGCAAAAAGAAGTTAGAGCGACTTATGCGTGTAACACCACTTGCTGATGAGGAATTGTCTTCTTTTATTGCTAGGCAGCTTGTTGAAACACGACAGTCTACAAAAGCGATTGCACAACTTCTGAGAAAGAGGTATCCGGATACAGAAGTTGTATATGTGAAAGCAAATAATGTTTCTGAATTCAGAAAAAGTTATGATTTCGTTAAGTGTAGAGAGGTTAATGATTTCCACCACGCAAAAGATGCGTATCTTAACATTGTTGTTGGTAATGTATATAACACTCAGTTTAATCACAATAGGCTTGTGTATATTTCAGGTCTTCAAAGCGGTAAATACAGTGTAAGAAAGATGTTTAACTATAATGTAAAAGGTGCTTGGACTGCTGATGCAGACGAGTCTATAAGTATGGTTAGAAAGATGATGAATAAGAATAATATTAGATTTACCAGATATTCTTATAAACAAAAGGGCGGTCTTTTTGATCAGAATATTCTTAAAAAAGGAAACGGACAAGTGCCGATAAAAGGTACGGGACCGTTATCCGATATATCGAAATACGGTGGATACAACAGAGCAACCTCAACGTATTTTGCATTAGCTGAATATGTTGAAAAAGGCAAAGCAATACGAGTTATTGTGCCTGTTGATTTACATAACGAAAGCAAGTACTGTAATTGCCCTGAAACCTATATTGCACAAGCTATTGGCGTTGACAATGTCAAAATTATTGTACCATGCATTAAGTATAATGCTATGATTAGTATTAATGGCTTTAGGTTGCACATTAGCAGCAAAAGTAGCGGCGGTGCCACATATGTTTGTAAGCCTGCTATGCAACTTGTGTTGGGTAATGCAAAAGAAGAATATATTAAGAATATAAGTAATTATCTTGCTAAATGCACGCAATGGAAGCAAATAAAAGAGATTACTCAATTTGACTGTTTCACGGCTGAGGGAAATATCGAACTTTATGATACTTTGGCTGACAAGCTTTTAAATACAATTTTTAAAGTGAAATTTGAAAGGCTTGGAAATATACTTTTGGATAAAAAGGCGATATTTGTTGCACTTTCTGTTTATGAACAATGCGTTGTGCTTATGGAAATTCTTAAAATATTACATGCTAATGTGCTTACAGGCGACCTTACGTTTATAGGTGAGGCAAAGAAAAGTGGCGTTACTTCTATTGGTAACAAGGTTATCGCTTCGGATAAAATTAAGTCCTTTAAGCTTATTCATCAATCAGTTACAGGTTTGTTTGAACAAGAAGTTGAGCTACTTGGTTAAATTGCGAAAGAGGGATTTGTGTGAGTTGGAGAACAGTTGTTATATCAAAACCGTCAAAATTAGACTTAAGATTAGGGTATATGACTATTAGAGACAGCGAAACAACTGTCAGAATACATATTAGCGAGATTTCTGTTTTGGTTATTGAAAATATAATGACTTCCGTTACTTCGTCGCTTATGAATGAATTAACAAAGAATAAAATTAAAGTGATTTTTTGCGACGAAAAACACAATCCCTCTTTTGAACTTGCTTCATATTATAATTGCCACGATTGTTCACTGAAAATAAGAAGTCAAATCAAGTGGGCAGAAGAAACAAAACAGCTTATCTGGACTTGTATAGTAGCTGAAAAAATTAAGAAACAAGCAGAAAATCTTATGTTTTTCAATATTTCGGAGGCTGAAAAATTGTTTCAATACATTGAAGAACTGGAATTTAATGATGCAACAAATCGTGAAGGGCATGCAGCAAAGGTGTATTTCAACGCTATGTTCGGCAAAAGCTTTTCAAGAACAGACGAAAATCCTATCAATGCAGCTCTTAATTATGGATATAATTTAATTCTTTCGTGTATTAACAGGGAGGTAGTGTGTAATGGATATCTTACAGAAATTGGTTTATTTCACGATAATATGTTTAATAAGTTTAACTTGAGCTGTGATATTATGGAGCCTTACCGTGCTGTTGTAGATAGGCTTGTTAAAGAAATGAACCCTGTTAAATTTGAAAAGGAAGAAAAATATGCAGTTTTGTCATTGCTGAATTCAGAAGTTATTATCGAGGGAAGAAAACAGACAGTTTTGAATGGCTTGAAAATTTATACAAAAAGTGTTTTTGATGCAATTGAAACAAAGGATGAAAGTTGTTTAAAATTTTTTAGATATGAGTTATAGATTTATGAGAGTGATTGTATTTTTTGATTTGCCCACCGAAACAGAATCAGACAGAAAGAATTACAGTAAATTCAGAAGAAAACTGATCAAAGACGGATTTATGATGTTACAGGAATCTGTTTATGTTAAGCTTGCACTAAACTCTACACAAGTTACACAGATAGTTTCCGATGTGAAAAAGAACAGACCTGAAAAAGGTTTGGTGCAAATATTGTGTGTAACAGAAAAACAGTTTTCTAAAATGGAAATGATTTCGGGTAAATCATCCTCGAATATAGTTGACACAGATGAAAGGTTGGTAATTATTTGAGAGTTAGTTTTGACTTTTTAAGCACGCCCATTGAAATTAAAAGCAATTCGATAAATGTTTTGGTTATAGAAAACAAAGCATTGTTCAGAAAAGTACTTACATCGTTTATTAATGGCTCACCTGAAGAAGATAATATTGTATTTTCATATAATTATGAGCCGTTTAAGTTTAAAGGAAATGTTTTTGTAATAGACAACTATTTCTCTTTTGACTTTTCGGCTGCATTTATTAAAAAACTGTATGAAGATATTTCACGTTTTTGCGTGGACTATATGTATGATTTCACAGTGAGGATGAAAGGAAATATAAACGATTATTTTGATACAATTATACAAAATTACGACTTTGATTTTTCCTGTAAATCAGAAATAGAGCTGACGGATTTGTTTAAGATTATGAATCTGAAGCCTGATTTGATGAAGGAATCTGCTGCAGAAACCCTTATTGATTTTATGCTTTTGATACAGAAGTACACGCCACAAAAGTGTTTTGTACTTTTTAATCTTCATCTGTTCTTTAATACAATTGAGTTAGAACTTTTATATGAGCAAATCTTAAAAAGTAATATAAATGTTTTGCTGTTAGAGGGAGTAGCTCATAACAGGATAGTAAACGAGAATATAACGATTATAGATGAAGATATTTGTGAAATAGTTGAAATGTTCTAATTTTTTATATATAATATATATGCTTTATGAGATTACCCGGTATATTATAGTGGTGTCGCTTATTTTCATTTGAGGTTTGAGAATAGTGTAATTTCATAAGGTAGTAAAACAGAGGCGGTACATACTTGAAAGCCTTACTTGTTTGAGAATAGTGTAATTTCATAAGGTAGTAAAACTTCCGCCGTAAGCAATCAAACGCCTGTGCGTTTGAGAATAGTGTAATTTCATAAGGTAGTAAAACCAAACAGCATTGCGTTTTATCTTCGCAAAGGTTTGAGAATAGTGTAATTTCATAAGGTAGTAAAACAAACCACTCACCGATTTTTGTTAACATTTCGTTTGAGAATAGTGTAATTTCATAAGGTAGTAAAACTTTGCGCGTGTAACTCGCCTCATTCTTAACGTTTGAGAATAGTGTAATTTCATAAGGTAGTAAAACCATAATAGCACGGTGAATTTTAAAAATCAAGTTTGAGAATAGTGTAATTTCATAAGGTAGTAAAACTTACACAAGCAAGAACAAGGCAACAATGCGTTTGAGAATAGTGTAATTTCATAAGGTAGTAAAACAACACTCAAGCTGAAATCATCATCAGAGCGTTTGAGAATAGTGTAATTTCATAAGGTAGTAAAACTATATAACATTGAGTGTTATTTCTCACAAGTTTGAGAATAGTGTAATTTCATAAGGTAGTAAAACGATTACATAAACGGTGTACATGAAGCCACCGTTTGAGAATAGTGTAATTTCATAAGGTAGTAAAACTACCGGCTACGATTGCGAGAAGAACCGGCGTTTGAGAATAGTGTAATTTCATAAGGTAGTAAAACGAGTTTTGCCCCTTCCCATTGGTTGCCGTGTTTGAGAATAGTGTAATTTCATAAGGTAGTAAAACCATTGTACTTTTTAATCACTGTAAAGTGAGTTTGAGAATAGTGTAATTTCATAAGGTAGTAAAACACTTGTTTATTCCCACTGAAACATTTATGGTTTGAGAATAGTGTAATTTCATAAGGTAGTAAAACCCTACTAATTCAAATTCCAAAGGAATCGGGTTTGAGAATAGTGTAATTTCATAAGGTGTAGCGCTTAAGCGGGTAAGGGTAAATTCGGCATAGAATCACGGGTTAAATTTATTACTCTGTTTTTGCCCCCCAAAAAAATATCCTAAAGTTTCGAGCGGTTATAAAAAATTAGAGAAGTTATGTTTTCAAAATCCTTGATTCATAACCCCTTTTCCCTTGTTGAATATATCAGCTCTTAACTCTTTTCTCGCTACTCATTTCATCAATTTTTATTGGTACACAGCCGATATAAAAAGCACTAAATAAGCAAAACGGTAGCAGTAGAAAAAATCTGTTACCGTTTTTTATAGTGTAGTTGAGATGTGTTTGACAGAAAAAAATACAACTTTTTCGCTTTAAAGTATTGACTTGTTAAAGTGAAGGTGATAAAATAACCTCATAAAATAAAATATATGAAACACAATGAAATGGAAGAGTAAGCATTCCGACACCTTACAGAGAGCTGGCGTTTGGTGCAAGACAGCAGGCGTGGATGACGAAAATCACCATGGAGTGGCTGCAATAAAATCGAAAGAGAGTAAATGCAGACGGGAGCTCCCGTAACAGAGTAAAGGTGTGTTGGCATCTTGAGTGCATCTTGATTTCAAGGTGAAAAAGAGTGGTACCGCGAAAAGGTTTTTTGATTTTAATTTTTCGTCTCTTTGTTATCGTAAATGATAATAAAGGGGCATTTTTATTTGGCTATGTCCCAACTCGTGGTTGGCTTTTAAAATCAGCAATAAGGGTTTGCGACACTGCTTTAAAAAGAATTGATTTACGGCATATTTTAGAACATCAAACCCTCACGCCGGTAATTTCAAATCTCATTAGCACTTCCTGCTTTCTGCAATTGGTACAGAGCCTTTTATTTTAAGCAAGCATAAATCGGAGCATAGAGATATAAAATTACAGCTAAGAAAGGAGACTTCTTAATGCAAACAGAAAAAACTCTTACTTTAGACGATGTATACAAAGCGAATTATGTTTTGAAAAACATTGTCAGACAAACTGATGTGCTGTATGCACCGAAACTAAAGCAGGGCGCAGAGCTATATTTAAAAACCGAAAATTTGCAGGTTACAGGCTCATTTAAAGTAAGGGGCGCATACTACAAAATGTCAAAGCTCTCCGAAGAAGAGAAGAACAAAGGCGTTGTTGCCTGCTCTGCGGGAAACCATGCACAAGGTGTTGCTCTTGCGGCGCAAAGAAACGGTATAAAAGCAACCATTTGCTTGCCGGACGGCGCACCCATTTCAAAGGTAGAGGCAACAAAAAGCTACGGGGCAGAGATTTGCCTTGTTGAGGGCGTTTACGACGATGCTTATGAAAAGGCTTTGTCGCTTCGAGATGAAGAGGGCTACACCTTTATCCATCCGTTTGACGACCCCGACGTTATTGCAGGTCAAGGTACTATTGCCTTGGAGCTTGCCGAGCAGGTACCTGATATGGAGGCTGTTATTGTGCCCATTGGCGGAGGAGGTCTCATTTCGGGTATAGCTTACACTATTAAATCGCTAAATCCAAATATAAAGGTATACGGCGTTCAAGCCTCGGGCGCACCGTCTATGCTCAATTCCATTCACGACTCACACATCGAAAGGCTGAAAAGTGTTCGCACTATCGCAGACGGTATTGCAGTTAAAGAACCGGGTTCACTTACATACGATTTATGTTCAAAATATGTTGATGAAATAGTAACCGTTACGGACGACGAAATTTCTGCAGCTATACTTGCCTTGATGGAGCAGCATAAGCTCGTTACAGAGGGTGCAGGTGCTGTTGCTGTTGCAGCGGCGATGTTCAATAAGGTTGATATTGAAAACAAGAAAACTGTCTGCCTTTTATCGGGTGGCAATATCGATGTTACTATTTTATCACGTGTTATTGCAAGAGGTCTTTTAATGTCGGGCAGAAGCTGTCAGCTTAATATTGAGCTTGTTGACAAGCCGGGTCAGCTTCTAAAGGTTTCCCGCATTATCTCGGAGCAGGGAGGAAACGTTACCTCCGTTCACCATGAACGCTCCAACGAGGGGTCCGATGTAAACGGCTGTTATCTTCGAGTAACTCTTGAAACAAGAAACTTTGAGCATATTGAAAGCATTAAAAAAGCACTTACTGATGTTGGTATAAAAATAATTTAAGGAGGAGTTTTCTATGGTAAACACAAATAAATACACTCGTCAGTTTTTCCCTGTTAAGAATCCTACAAGAAAATGGGCAGACAAAATCTATATTGAAAAAGCACCCACATGGTGTTCGGTAGACCTTCGAGACGGCAATCAGTCCCTTATCATTCCTATGAGTCTTGAAGAAAAGCTTGACTTCTTTGAGCTTTTGGTCAAAGTTGGCTTCAAGGAAATTGAGGTTGGCTTCCCTGCAGCCTCGGAAACGGAATATACCTTTTTAAGAACTCTTATTGACAATGATATGATTCCCGACGACGTTACCGTTCAAGTTTTAACGCAAAGCCGTGAGCATATTATCAGAAAGACATTCGATGCTTTGAAGGGCTGTAAGAATGCAATAGTTCACCTTTACAACTCAACCTCGCTTGCACAGCGTGAGCAGGTTTTCAGAAAGAGCAAAGAGGAAATTAAGCAAATCGCAATCGACGGGGCACTCCTTTTCAATAAAATTGCACAGGAAACAGGCGCGAAGTTCCGTTATGAGTATTCTCCCGAATCGTTTACGGGAACAGAACCCGAATACGCTCTTGAGGTTTGCAACGCAGTTCTTGATATTTGGAAGCCGACACCCGACAGGAAGGCTATTATTAATCTTCCCGTAACTGTTGAGCTGTCATCACCTCATGTTTACGCCGACCAGGTTGAATATATGTGCGACAATCTTAAGTACAGAGATGCAGTTGAAGTGTCGCTTCATCCCCACAATGACCGTGGTTGTGCTGTTGCAGACTGCGAACTTGGTATTCTCGCAGGTGCAGACCGTATCGAGGGTACTCTTTTCGGTAACGGTGAAAGAACGGGTAACGCTGATATCGTAACACTGGCTTTGAATATGTACGCTCAGGGTGTTGAGCCACAGCTTGATTTAACAAATATGCCCGAAATTGCAGAGCTTTACGAAAGAGTTACGAGAATGCACGTGTACGAGCGCCAGCCCTATGCAGGTAAGCTTGTTTTTGCAGCCTTCTCAGGCTCTCATCAGGATGCAATAGCAAAGGGTATGAAGTGGCGTGAAGAAAAGTGCTGTGATACTTGGACCGTGCCGTATCTTCCGATTGATCCGGGCGATGTCGGCAGAGAATATGAAACGGATGTTATTCGTATCAACTCGCAATCGGGTAAGGGCGGTATCGGATATTTGCTTGAGCACAATTTCGGCTATGTACTGCCGCAAAAAATGCGTGAGGATGTAGGCTATACGGTTAAGGGCGTTTCGGATCACGCACACGCAGAGCTGTCTGCTCAAGAGGTACTCGATGTCTTTACCGATACTTACGTAAACATAAACAACCATGTTAGATTGATAGATTACCATTTTGTAAGAAAACCCGAAATTGAGGTAACGCTTACGGTTGAGCTTGACGGCGAGCAAAAGCACCTTGTTGCAACGGGTAACGGCAGACTTGACGCTGTGAGCAATGCTGTTAAAAAGCAGCTTGATATAGAATTTTCCGAGCTTACATACGAGGAACACGCTCTTACAAAGGGCTCATCCTCGCAGGCTATAACCTATGTGAGCATCACCTTGGAAAACGGTAAAAAGGTATGGGGTGCAGGTATTCACGACGATATTATCGCTTCATCCATCAATGCTTTGTTCTCCGCAATCAATCGCAGTATCGAAGGAGGTAAATAAATTATGGGTATGACGTTAACACAGAAGATTTTAGCCGCACACGCAGGTCTTGAAAGTGTGAAGGCAGGTCAGCTTATCAGCGCAAAGCTTGACATTGTTCTCGGTAATGACATTACAACTCCGGTTGCCGTTAACGAATTTAAAAAAGCAGGCTTTACGGATGTTTTCAATAAGGACAGAATTGCAATAGTGCTTGACCACTTTGTTCCGAATAAGGATATTAAGGCGGCAGAGCAATCTAAAACCTGTCGTGAGTTTGCTTGTTCACACTGTGTGAGCCACTTTTATGACGTAGGGAAAATGGGAATTGAACATGCCCTGCTTCCCGAACAAGGTGTGGTAACCGCCGGTGACTGCATTATCGGTGCAGATTCTCATACCTGCACCTACGGTGCACTCGGC
>CAZNQI010000008.1:0-20194 GCA_964575375.1 uncultured Faecalibacterium sp. | reverse complement strand
TGCTCTTTACAGCCTTGTCGAACAACAATTTTTTCAGAGTTGGCGATGTTAAACAAAGCATTTACCGTTTTAGGCAGGCAAATCCC
Organism: uncultured Faecalibacterium sp.; assembly: GCA_964575375.1. Classification (GTDB taxonomy): domain Bacteria; phylum Bacillota; class Clostridia; order Oscillospirales; family Acutalibacteraceae; genus UBA6857. The sequence goes on along the minus strand of CAZNQI010000008.1, from coordinate 20,108 downwards.
GATATTTTTATATCGTTAAAGGATAGCTGTGAGCCTTACGACAGAGAAAGAGACAACTATCCGTCAAGAATAATTCTCGGAAATAATTTCAGAAGCCGAAAAGGCGTTACTGATATTATCAATTTTGTGTTTTCACAGCTTATGACAAGAACTGTTGGAGATGTGCTTTATAATGACGATGAAAAGCTTATAGCAAGTGCAGCGTACAGCGAAAAAGCAGAGCCTGAGACAGAACTGCATATTCTTTCTACAGAGGGTATTGATGAATACGAGGACTCAAAAAGCGAAGCAGAGGCGAGATATATTGCAAAAGTAATAAAGAATATGCTTGCAAATTCCTATACCGTTAAGGACGGCGACACACAAAGACCTGCGAGCTACAAAGATTTTTCGGTTTTATTAAGAAAAACGGGCTCGGGTGTAGGCCTTACTTATGCTGAAACCTTCAGAAAAGAAGGCATACCCTGCTTTGTTGAGGTTTCGGGTGAGTTTCTTACCTGCACAGAGGTCAGTTTAGCACTGAATATTTTAAGAATTGTCGATAATCCAAAGCAAGATGTACCGCTTGTTGCAGTGCTTATGTCAAGCATTTTTGGCTTTAGTGCAGATGAAGTGGCAGAAATTCGACTTAAAGGTATGGGCGACAGCTTTTATTCTAAACTGGTAAGCCTTAAAAATTCCGACCTTGATAAGGTAAATGCTTTTCTTGAAAAAATATCTGAATTTAGAGATATCAGTATAAGCTTGCCTGTAAGTGAGTTTATAGAAACAGTATACAATGATACGGCGATTGTTTCGATTTTTGATGCAGTTGATTCGACCGGTGTTAAAAGAACGAATTTACTCTTGCTTCAGGAATATGCAGCAACCTATGAAGGCTTGGGATATGTCGGACTTTCCGGCTTTATAAGATTTATTGATAATTTAAGCGACAAGAAAAAGGATATTTCCGGTACCTCGGGAGCTACAATAAACGGTGATGTTGTTAAGATTATGACTATTCATAAGTCTAAAGGTCTTGAATTTCCTGTTTGCATTTTAGCGGAAACCGAAAAGCAATTTAATCGTGAGGATGAGAAAAGCAACGTTGTAATCAGCCAAAAGCACGGTATAGGTATTATAAAAAGAAACTTAGACACCTTCGAACAGTTTCCTACAATTTGCCACAATGCCATAAAGCTTTCTTTGGCAAGGGATAATATCAGCGAGGAACTGCGAGTTCTTTATGTTGCACTTACAAGAGCAAAAGAAAAGCTGATTATTGTTTACGGAAATACAAAAGGCGACACGGCAATCGCAAACTTTGCAAAGAAGATTAATATTACTACAAAACGACATTCTCCCTATTCGGTGCTGAAATCGGCATCTTACGGTCAATGGTTGATATCGTCGCTTTTAAGACACCCCGATTCCTCTGCGCTTAGAGAGACAGCACTTGCAGATGAGAGTATAGTTTTGCCTTGTAATGTGCCTTTAAAAATCGTTATGGCAGACTTTGACGAAAAGGACAAGACACAAAAGCAGGAAGCCGAATCGGCAATTGACGAAGATTTCCTTTCCTTTGTGAAAAAGCAATGCAGCTTCAAATATAAATATGAAGCACTCAGCAATATTCTCACAAAAAGAGCAGCTTCGCAGGTAGACAAAAATTTTGTTGACAGAGAATACTTTGCATCAAGTGTGCCGCAGTTTATGCTCGGCGATGTTTTAACGGGCGCAGAGAAAGGTATAGCCGTTCATACGTTTATGCAATATGCAAATTACGAAAACGCAAAGCAAGACGTTGTGTCGGAAATCGAAAGGCTAAAAAATATGGGAATACTCACACACGGGCAGGCAAAGGCGATTGATGTCAAAAAGCTTGAACGGTTCTTTTCGGGTAATCTTGCAAAAAGAATTTTCAATTCGCAGCTTGTTATGCGAGAAAAGAAATTTACAATAGAAGTTCCCATAAGTGAGGTGTACGACGGTGTAGAAGAGTTCTCCGATGAAAAGATGATGATACAAGGTATTGCCGACTGTGCATTTTTGGAGGACGGAAAGCTTGTCTTGGTGGACTATAAAACGGATTTTCTTAAAACACAAGAGGAATTTAGGGAAAAGTATGCCTCTCAAGTGCTTCTTTATAAAAAGGCACTTCATCTTTGCACCGGCTATGAGGTAAAAGAAACATTGCTTTATTCGTTTAATCTCGATAAAGAAATTGTTGTTGAGTAAAAAAATAAATTGAAAAACTGAAAAGAAATTTTAAAAATATGTTGATTTTTGCATTTGTGTGTGGTACAATACTATCCGTTAAATAATGTAATCAACCGAAATGAGGTGAAAGATAATGAAAAAGGACATTCATCCAAATTACGAACAAACAGCAGTAAAATGTGCTTGCGGTGCTATCATTGAAACAGGTTCAACAAAAAAGGACATGCGTGTTGATATTTGCTCAAAGTGCCATCCTTTCTTTACAGGTAAGCAGAAGCTCGTTGATACAGGCGGACGTGTTGACAGATTTAACAGACGTTTCAATCTTGCAAAGAACAAATAATTTGTTGTTAAGTGAATCAGACGGTGCAATTCAAATTGTTCCGTCTTATTTTCTTTTAAGGTTGTTATGACATAATTCTGCGAAAAAATGAAAGGGGAGTGCCGCAATTTGAATAGCTATAAGACGATAAAAAACAATTCGAGCGACGAATTTGTAGTTAAAAAATCAAGATTTATAGGCTATGTAAAGCCTGTAACCACCGAAAAGCAGGCTCAGGAATTTATCGGTGAGATAAAAAGCAAACACTGGGACGCAACTCACAACGTTTACGCTTATTGCATAAAAGAAGGCGGCATCAGGCGCTTCAGCGACGACGGTGAGCCTCAAGGAACTGCGGGAATACCTACTCTTGACGTACTGCTAAAGGAAGAGGTTGTTGATTGCTGCGTTGTTGTAACAAGATATTTCGGTGGAATTATGCTGGGCGCAGGAGGACTTGTAAGAGCATATTCTCACGGTGCAAAAATTGCTTTGGATGCAGGCGGGATAATTACAATGTCGCTTTGCAAAATTGCCAGAGTAGTATGCGATTATAATTTTTACGGCAGATTAGTGCCTTTGATTTGTGAAAACGGCGGTATTGTTGAGGACACAGCTTTCACAGATAATGTTGAGGTGATTTTTCGCATTCCTTGCGAAAAGCTGGATATATTTAATAGCAGACTTATTGATGTATCGTGCGGTAAATTTAAAAGTGAAGCTATCGACGAAAAATTTTGCGAAATTTAAATATTTTTAGGGGGAAAAGGGGAATATCTGCGTATATAATAATGAAAGTATATTTTTTGACCTTTTAAAGAGGTGATGTAATGTCGGATATAAGACTGAAAACTTTGGAAATTGAAAAAAGGATAATTTCACAGTACGGCTTTTTGTGCGCTGATACAAAGGGCAGAGCACGCCCTGAAGCAGAATGTAGCGTAAGAACAGCTTACCAAAGGGACAGAGACAGAATTATCCATTCGGCAGCGTTTAGAAGACTAAAGCACAAAACGCAGGTTTTTCTCGCTCCGGACAGCGACCATTACAGAACTCGACTTACACACACTCTTGAAGTGTCGCAAATTGCAAGAACTATTGCAATGGCACTTTCTCTTAACGAAACCTTAACAGAGGCTATTGCACTCGGACACGACTTGGGTCATACTCCCTTCGGACACGCAGGCGAAAGAGCCTTGAATGAAGTGTTCCCGGATGGCTTTAAGCATTATGAGCAAAGTCTTCGAGTGGTTGATTTTATTGAAAAGGACGGCGACGGTTTAAATCTTACATACGAAGTGAGAGACGGTATCGTTTGCCACACGAGAGGTAAGGAAGCTGACACTCTTGAGGGCAGAATAGTAAAGCTTGCCGATAAAATTGCATACATCAACCACGATATTGACGATGCTGTACGAGGTGGTATAATCACCGAAGCGAGCTTGCCGATTGAAGCGAGAAAATATTTAGGTGAGACTAAAAGCGAAAGAATTAATACACTCGTAACCTCTGTAATTAATAATACAAAGGATACTGTGCTTATGGACAGAGACATTCAGGGTGCATTTGATGTTTTGCACGAATTTATGTTTGACAGGGTTTATACAAATCCCGTTTGCAAGGGTGAGGAAAGCAAGGCTATTGACCTTATTCAACGACTTTACCTGTTTTTCTCAACCCATCCCGATGAGTTGCCCAATGAATATATAAAAATTGCTTGGCGAGACGGCGCTGAAAGAGCAGCTTGCGATTATGTTGCGGGAATGACGGACGGTTATGCGTTAAAGACTTATTCCGACTACTTTATTCCTCACGGCTGGAGTGGTTAACGAATAATGATACGCAAAATAAAAGGTTACTTTTAAATGCAAAGTGCAAAACGGTGAGCTCGCTTTAATAAGCGTATATAATATAGTTTTATTTTTCGCAAATTAAACACAGCGAAAACGGATAAAGAGTTATTATATATGCTCACAACATTTACGCTGATATAAAATGGAGCGAAGCGACCTTTAAATTCGGAATTCCGAATTCCGAATTTTTGTTGCATTTTTTGAGATGTATTTTAAACAGCATCGATAAAACAAAAAAGGATTGGACGGTGAAAAAAGTGGCAAGATTTTCTGACGAATTTTTGTATGAGCTTCGTATGAGAAGTGATATTGAGCAGATAATATCAATGTATGTAAACATCAAAAGACGCGGCAAAAATCTTGTGGGTCTTTGCCCTTTCCACAATGAAAAAACACCGTCGTTTACCGTTTACCCCGAAACACAAAGCTATTTTTGCTTTGGTTGCGGTGCAGGGGGCGAGGTTATCAGCTTTATCAGAAGAGCTGAAAATCTTGATTATTTTGAAGCTGTAAAGTTTCTTTGCGATAAATGCGGTATGACGATGCCGACTGATGGCTTTGACAATTCTCTTTCGGAAAGAAGAAAAAGAATGTACGAAATAAATAAAGAAGCCGCAAGATTTTTCAACAAAACTCTTTTCAGTGATGAGGGCGAAAAAGGTCTTGATTATTATAAGGAAAGAGGACTTAAAAAAAGCACGATTACCAAATTCGGTCTTGGCTATGCACCTGATAAATGGGACGGTCTTTTAAAGTATATGCGCTCTAAGGGCTACTCAAACGAAGAGCTTTTTGAAGCGAATTTAGCTTATAAAAGCACTAAAACCGGCTCGGCAAGATTTTTCGATGCATTCCGTGGCAGAGTTATGGTGCCGATTATAGATGTAAGAGGTAATGTGGTAGCTTTCGGCGGACGAGTACTTGACGACAGTAAGCCTAAATATATAAACTCCTCCGATACTTTGATTTATAAAAAGAGTTTAGGTGTTTTCGGTCTAAACTTCGCTAAAAATTCAAAGGAAAAAAGTCTTATTCTTGTTGAGGGTTATATGGATGCAATATCGCTTCATCAAGCAGGCTTTACAAATGTTATAGCTTGTCTCGGAACGGCTTTTACGGGAGAAATGGCACACCTTCTTTCAAGATATGCCGAAGAAATTATCCTTTGCTACGATGCCGACGAGGCGGGTCAAAAGGCTACAAACAGAGCTATTGAAATACTGAATTCAATCGGTATGAAGTTAAGGGTAGTTCGTCTTAACGGCGGTAAGGACCCGGACGAAATTCTAAAAAAATACGGCCCCGAAAGGTTCAGAAGTCTTGTTGAGGGTGCTGCGAATGATATTGAATTTGAGCTTGTTAGACTCAGGACACAGTATGACCTTGAAACAAGCGACGGCAAAATGAAGTATCTCGAAGCTGCAGCCTCGGTGCTTTGCAAAAGCAGTAAGATTGCACAGGATATTTATTCCTCAAGACTTTCCGAGGAGCTTCGTGTCGATAAAAGGTCAATTATGACTCGAATTGAGCAAATTGCAAGGAAAAGAAAGGCTACGCAAAATAAACAGCATTTCAGAACCATTCAGCAAACAGCTATGAGCAACAATGCAAAAATAGCCTTAAGCACCGACACCGACATAAAGGTTATAAAAGCAGAGGAAATGCTCATTTCCTGTATTGCAAACAGTCCCGATTTTTACAGGTATATTGAAAACAGTATAACTGCAGATGATTTTAGTATAGATGCACATAAAAACATTTTTATGTCTTTAAGCGAAAAAATAAGGCAGCAGGCTCCGCTTGATTTCACATACTTTTCTCAAGATTTAACTCAAGAGGAGATGAGCTTGTTTGTACGTCTTTGCAAAAACAGTGAACAGATGACAGTAACACTCAAAACCTGCACGGACTGCATTGATGTTATTAAAAAGAGTAAAACAGAAAATGTGGATGCAGCATCTGTAGGAAAAATGAGCGACGAAGATTTTGCCGCACTGTTTAAGAAAAAAGGCAATAATGGCACATAGCGTTGTGTTTTTATAATTAAGTTAATTTTTTGATTTATCATAGAAAGGTAAGGATGTAAATTATGGATGATAACAAAAAAAGCCAAATTATCAAAACTCTTATCGAAAAAGGTGTTGCACTCGGTCAATTGAATTCTTCCGAGATCGATGCAGTCTTGGTTGAATCGGATCTCGACATGGAGGATATGGATGAGATCTATTCAAAGCTTGAGGCTCGCGGTGTTGAAATTATTGATGATTTCAGTGATGAAGCTATCGAAAATATCAGCGTTGATATTGACTTGCCGAAGGATTACGATGCAATGGCTGCAACTGCAGCAGAATCGAAGACGGTTATCGATGACCCTGTTAAGGTTTACCTTAAGGATATCGGTCGTGTTCCTCTTCTCACTCCTGAGGAAGAAATTGATCTTGCCATAAGAATTCAAAACGGCGACAAGGAAGCTAAGGTTGTTCTTACAGAGGCTAATCTTCGTTTGGTTGTTTCTATCGCAAAGAAATATGTTGGCAGAGGTATGATGTTCCTTGATCTTATTCAAGAGGGTAACTTGGGCCTTATCAAGGCTGTTGATAAGTTTGACCACAGCAAGGGCTTTAAGTTCTCAACTTATGCTACTTGGTGGATAAGACAAGCTATCACAAGAGCTATTGCTGACCAGGGCAGAACAATTCGTATTCCCGTTCACATGGTTGAAACCATAAACAAGGTTAAAAAGGCAAGTAATATGCTTTTGCACCGTGATGGCAAGGAGCCGTCTCCAGAAGATATTGCAAAAGAGCTTTCAATGCCTGTTGATAAGGTTAGAGAAATTCTTTGCTTCTCACAAGATCCCGTTTCTTTGGAAACACCTATCGGTGAGGAAGAGGACAGCCATCTTGGCGACTTTATTCCTGACGAGGATGCACTTTCACCTGCAGACGCAGCAGCAATGGTTTTCCTTAAAGCAAAGGTTAACGAGGTTCTCGGCACTCTTACACAAAGAGAGGCGGATGTTTTAAGACTTCGTTTCGGTCTTGGCGACGGTACACCTCAAACGCTTGAAGAGGTTGGTAAGGCTTTCAATGTTACAAGAGAGCGTATAAGACAGATTGAAGCAAAAGCATTGAGAAAGTTAAGACATCCGAGCAGAAGTAAGCATCTTAAAGATTTATAATATCAAACTAAAAGGACTGCCCGTTAAGCGCAGACCGAAAAGCAAAACGAAAAGCAGATTTTTTCAGTAGTTGTTTTACTACGAAAAATCTGCTTTTATTTTATAAAATCTTTCGGTGGTGTGGCTTTTTAGACGCTTTTTCACACGCTTGGAGTGCCTTTGTAACGTCTTGCGGACGAAGAAAATTAATGTGTAGCCCTTTTTGCTTGTAAAAAAACAAAATTTACGCAATTTAAAACTGCCATTTTTTTGATATATTTCTCATAGTATTTATAAGAGGTGATTCTATGAACTGCTGTATAACAGATTTGAGAAATAAGGAGGTAATATGTGCAAAGAACGGTTGCCGTTTAGGGTGTGTCAGCGATGTGGAAATAGATACCTGCAGTGGTTGCCTTGTGGCGATAGTTATATGGGGTAAAAGTCGTTGTATGGGACTTATGGGCAAGGATGACGATATAAGAATTTGCTGGAATGATATTGAGGTTATAGGAGACGATACTATTCTGGTTTGCGGCGACTTTTCTCATAACGTAAAAAACAAGAGTAAAAGAAATGTTTTCGATGCGTTGTTTAAATATTAAAATCTTTCAAAGAAATTATTAAAGCAAGGGTTCACCTGCTTTCGGCAGACCCTTGCTTTTGTTGTTTTATTGTGCATTAGCTAAAGAATGTTTCGTAAAGCTCTTTGCTGAGAGCGTTGTAGCTTTCAGTGTCGCCGAAGTCAAAATCGTCTGTGTTAATTTGAAGCTGTTTGAAAGAAAAGACAAACTCTTTCATTTTTATATTGTCTTTAAAATTTCTGCTGTCAAAGCTTATAGCTTTTGAGTCTTTGAGCTTTAGTGTTAAGACAGCATAGAGCGTTGCATTTCTTTTGCCTTGAAATTTTGGCGTGAGGGTGGCAGATTCAATATCTTCAGTGGGTATAGTATCCTTTTCTTTATAGAAAATGCTGTAGCTTTTTATTTCGCCGTTTTCAAAAATAACCGTTTTACTGCCGCTGCCGAGAATAAACAGAACGGAGCAAATAAGAAAAGTAATGATTAAAACTGCGACGATGAAAATTCTCGCATCCTTTTTCTCCTCGGTGCTGAATTTGGCAAAAAGGGAATTTTTAGTAAAACGAAAAAACAGCCCGTTAATAGCAATCCAACCTAAAAGTCCCGAAAACAGAATGAGTGGTATTGTGAGGAAAGCAAATGAACCGCTTTTAAAAGCAATGGCAGTTTCGTCGGAAAAAGTAAGTGCTTTAGATAAGATGTCTTTATTTTGAAAAAAGTACAAGACCAAAATAAACAGTATTACTCTTAAAGAAAGTCTCGGAAGTTCAAATTTTGAAGTGTTATTCATATCGTATTCCTTTAGCTTAAAAATTTCTTTTTTAATACTTCTACAGCGTCTTGCTTTGTGAATGAGCCGGGTGAAAATTTAAAGTTTGCAGGTGTAGTATCAAATCTGCTGCAATAAGTAAGTATTTCTTCTTCGCTCATCTTGATTTTCGGCAAGGCTGTAAGAGAACAGATGATTTCTTTAAATTCCTGCTTTGTTGTATTCGTAATCTCGAGTATCCTTCTTGTCTTATCAGGGCAGTGAATTTCAGCCCTGTCTATAAATTCATCCAAAAAGGCGCTGCAGGCCTTACCGTGTGGAATATCGTAGTTTTCGGTTAAAATATAGCCCAGTGGGTGAGGGAAAGCCGTACCGCAATAGGAAAGTGTTATACCTGCATTGAGTGAACCGGTGTAAAGAGTGTCTCTTAATTCTTCACCGGGTAGTGTCTTTTCGTTATAAAGATACACCAGCCCTTCAAAAATTTGCTTTATCGCAATCTCAGCGTGCTTTGTTGGTATTTCACTGCACTTAACAGACATATATCCCTCAAGTGCATGGGAGAGTGCGTCAAGTGCTGTCGAAACGGTTACATCAAAGGGCATTGAGTGTGTGTATGTACTGTCGGCAAAGGTTAAGAAGCTGTAGCAATCATCGGGCGAAATGCTTTTTTTTCTGCCTGTTTTCGGGTCTGTCAGAACACTTACTCTACCAACCTCGCTGCCTGTACCGGCTGTTGTTCCCACAAGCACCAACGGTAAGGCACGGTTTCTGTTTTCCAATGATACAGAGTATATGTCGTACATGGACAAGGCTTCGTTTGAAGCGTAAACGGCAATAGCCTTTGCGGCATCAAGCGGTGAGCCACCACCGATACCTACAATAAAATCCGCACCGAAATCTCTTGCAATTTTACCTGCCTCAAAACAGTGGTCAAGCATTGGGTTGGGTGCGATTTTATCGTATAAAATGTGCTGTATATTTGCTCGCTCAAGTGCAAAAAGCATATCGTCCAACGCACCGCTTAAGACAGCACTTTTTCCGCCTGTAACAACGAGACATTTGCTTCCTAAAACTGCAAGCTTATTGTAATTTTCTTTTATGCAATTTTTCCCTTTTACAATTTGGTTTAAATCATAAATCATAAGAAAATCTCCTGATAAAAAAATAAGGTTAAACTTTGTTCAATTATAACAAAGTTTTGGAAAAGTTGCAAGAATTATTTTAATTCTATTGCAAAAAGTCGGTATTTGTTATAAAATATATTGGTTATAAAATTGGATTAATATTTTATAAATCAGAGGTAATTTCAGCTTTATGAAAAACAGTAAAAAGATTATTTCCTTTGTTTTGAGCGTTGTATTGTTAATAGCTGTTTGCACAAGCGTTGTTTTCTATAATTCGCTTAAAAAAAGGTACGACAGCAGCGAAAAGTCAACCGTTGCTATGGGTACAATCGTTACTCAAAAGCTCTATGGTGATGAATCTTCAAAGCATATATCAAAGGTTATAGAGTTAATTTCTGCACTTGAAGATAAAATATCTTTCAGAGTGAACGGTTCGGATGTATCAAAGCTCAATAATGGTGAAGTCCTTTCAGACAGTACGATTTCTTCTATTATTGAAATTTGCAACAGTGTAAGCGAAGACAGCTCGGGCTCTTTTGATGTAACCATAGGTAAGGTATCTTCACTTTGGGGGATAGGCGAAGAAAACGAAAGAATACCCTCCGGTGAAGAGATAGAAGCGCTTTTAAAAGATGTGAATTACGAAAATATTAAGCTTGACGGTAACAGTGTTTCGCTTCAGGGAAACGGCAGTATAGACCTTGGTGCTGTTGGAAAAGGTGCCGCGTGCGATTTGGTTAAAAATTATCTTGAGGTATCCGGCTTGGAAGGTGCAGTTGTATCTGTAGGCGGCAGTATTTTAGCTTACGGAAACTACAACAAGGCCGGCGACAAGTGGCAAATCGCAATAAGGCATCCCAGAAATGAAAATGAATTTTTAGGGATAATTTCTCTCAGTGAGGGCTTTGTTTCAACATCGGGTGATTACGAAAAATATTTCCAAGAAGACGGTGTAAGGTATCATCATATTTTGGACGCAAACACAGGTTATCCTGCAAACAGTGGTCTTGTTTCCGTAACGGTGGTGTGCGACGGTGGTGCTTTGTCCGATGCTTTATCAACAGCTTGCTTCATTTTGGGTGAGGAAAAAAGTAAAAGCTTGCTTGAAAAGTACAATGCCTCGGCAGTCTTTGTTGACAGTGAGCTGAACGTTTCCGTTGTGGGTGAAATCGACTTTGAATATTGAAAGTAATATTAAAAAAAGCATTACAAAATGCGATATTATACTGATTATATTTTTAATTTTGGTATGCGCCTTGTGGTTTTCCGCTTCGCTCTTTTACGGTGGGGAACAACTGAAAGCAGAGATTTACTGTGAGGGTGAAATGGTGCAATCAGTGAAGCTTTCCGATATAGATGAGGCATATACCTTGAATGTAAAAGGCTGTGAAATATATCTTTCAAATGAGGGTGTATACTTTTTGCAGTCAGAATGTGAGGATGGACTTTGCGTTAAAAGAGGAGCTCTTACCAAGAACGGCGATTCAATGGCGTGTGTGCCGATGAAGGTGGTCGTAAGCATAACAGCGACGAAGGACAACGAAGAATTCCATGCCGTAGCTTATTGAGAGGTGCCCTTATGAAAACGAGAAAAATTGCTTTGCTTGGCATTTTGGGTGCTACAGCGTTGGTCTTGAGCTTTGTTGAAAATATGCTCGTTCCCGATATTCCGTTTTTGCCCGTTGGTGCAAAGCTCGGTCTTTCAAATGTCGTAACTATGTATACGGCAACGCTGTTTTCTTTTTCGGGAGCAATATACATTACAATGCTGAAAGTGCTTTTCGCATTTATAACAAGAGGAGCCACGGCAGCTTTTATGAGCTTTTGCGGCGGAATACTCAGTACTATTGCTATTTGCATTTTCATAAGTTTAAAAGATAAAATTTTTTCCTTTCTCGGTATTGGAATTATCGGAGCTGTGGCTCACAATATGGGTCAGCTTATAGGTTCAGTTGTAATTTCAGGAACTGTGTCGCTTTTTTCTTACGGCAAATATCTGATTTTATTTTCACTGATTACAGGAACCGTTACGGGTGTAATGCTTCTTATAATTATGCCGAGACTTGAAAAAATCAATTCTACAAAATATAAACAATATACAATGTAATTCAAATAAAATAAAGGGGGAAAAAATATGAGCAAGAAGGTTCCGGGAGTGCTTACAGCTGTTAAGCGTTCTCGTGGTGGAGTGAGTGTAGCTCACAACAAAAACACGGCAGAAATGCCGGTTGAAAGAATGCCTGTGCCCGATAGAGTTGTAATTTCCATGCAACAGCATATCGGTGTACCTTGTACTCCTACAGTAAAGGTTGGCGATATTGTATCTGTCGGACAGAAAATAGGAGACAGCGACAAATTTGTCAGCGCGCCTATTCATGCAACGATTTCCGGTAAGGTTGTTGAGGTCGGAGATATAAAGCTTGCAAACGGTATAATCACAAAGGGTGTTACAATCGAAAGTGATGGAGAAATGCGTTTGTGGGATGGTATTAAGCCTCCTGTAGTAACAAATAAGGCTGAGCTTTGCAACGCTGTCAGAGAAGCAGGTATCGTAGGTCTCGGTGGTGCAGGCTTCCCAACTCATGTAAAGCTTAATTTACCTGAAGATAGGGAAATAGATACTCTTATTATCAATGCTGCAGAATGTGAGCCGTATATTACGGTTGACTATCGTGAATGTATTGAGAATGCAAACAATGTTTTAAAGGGCGTTGAGATTCTTCGTGATATTCTCGGTTTTAAAAGAGTTGTTATCGCTATCGAAGACAACAAGCCTAAGGCTTTTGAGGTGATGAGTGAAATTGCTGCTTCCGACGACGATGCGGACGACAGAATTAAGCTTATGACTCTTCGCTCGAGATATCCTCAGGGTGCCGAAAAAATGATGGTTCTTTCTGCAACGGGCAGAAAAATACCACCGGGAAAGCTGCCGTCTGATGTTGGCTGTGTTGTTATAAATGTTGCTTCTGTTGCATTTATTGCAAGATATATCGAAACAGGTAAGCCTCTTGTAAGCCGTTCGATAACCGTTGACGGCTCTGCAATAAGAAATCCTAAAAATCTTCGTGTTCCTATCGGTACTAACATTCAAGATATAATCGACTATTGCGGAGGCTTTAAGGAAGAGCCGAGAAAGATTCTTTCGGGCGGCCCGATGATGGGTATTGCAATTTGCGACACAAATGCTCCTATTTGTAAGCAGAACAATGCACTTCTCGCTTTCTCCGACAGAAGAGATTTAATCAAAGCTGAAAGAGCTTGTATTCGCTGTGGCAGATGCGTTGAGGTATGCCCGATGAGTCTTATGCCCACCTTGATTGAAAGAAATGCAAAGATCAAGGATAAGGATAAGCTCGAAAGCTTAAATGTTATGGTTTGTATGGAGTGTGGCTCTTGTGCTTATGCTTGTCCGTCCGGCAGACCGCTTGTTCAATATATGAGACTTGCAAAGCAGGTTTACAGAGAGGAGAGTGCAAAACAATGACAGATAAACTTACGGTAAGTCCATCACCTCACGTGCGATCAAATGAAACGACGACGGGAATTATGTTTGATGTTATTCTTGCTCTTGTTCCTGCACTTATAATGAGCGTGGTATATTTCGGCTTAAGGGCACTCGTTCTTGTGGCAGTATGCGTTGCATCCTGCGTGCTTTCGGAATATATCGCAAGAAAGGTTATGAAAAGAGATAATACGATAGGCGATCTTTCTGCAATTGTAACAGGTATTATACTCGCATTCAATTTGCCTGCAACGATTCCCTTTTGGATGGCTGCTATCGGTGCTGTAATTGCAATAATCGTTGTTAAGCAGATGTTTGGAGGTATTGGACAGAACTTTGTTAATCCTGCAATGACAGCGAGAATCATACTTATGGTATCGTTTCCTACCGCTATGGCACAATGGGTAGAGCCGTTTACAAACACATGGAACGTTGATGCGGTTACAACAGCTACGCCGATGGCAATACTCGCAAATGTTAAAGACGGCGACCTTTCTGCTGTAAAAGAAACGCTCCCTTCGCTTGCTGAAATGCTCCTTGGACATCACGGAGGCTCAATGGGTGAGGTATGTTCAATAGCTCTTATTTGCGGTGGCATATATCTTCTTTTAAGAAAGGTTATTTCTCCTGCAATTCCTTTGTCGTTTATAGGAACGGTTGCAGTTATAATGCTTTTTGCAGGCGATTTCAATTTGCAGTTTGTTGCATATCAGCTTCTCGGTGGCGGTCTTATGCTTGGTGCATTCTTTATGGCAACAGATTATGCAACATCACCTATTAACAGAAAAGGCAGGATTATATACGGTATCGGTTGCGGCGTTATAACCTCAATTATCCGTATATACGGCGCTCTTCCTGAAGGCGTTTCATTCTCAATTATTCTTATGAATATCCTTGTTCCTCATATTGAGCATCTCACAATACCAAAGGCTTTCGGTGTTGTTAAAGAGAAAAAGGAGAAGGAGGCTAAAGCATGAAAAAAATGAATTTGAAAGAAATTCTGATTCCTACTATAGCCCTTTTTGTAATTTGCCTTGTTGCAACAGCACTCCTTGCTTTTACAAACAGTGCAACACAAGACAAAATAGCACAAAACGCTATTCAAACCGAAAATGCCAGCCGTAAGATTGTTCTGCCGTCAGGTGCAAGCTTTAGCGAGGTTGAGGCGCTTGACGATGTAAGCTACTGTATCGGAAGTGATGAGACGGGAAACGAAGTAGGCTATGTATTCACAAGCGGTGCAAAAGGCTACGGCGGTACGGTTTCGGTTATGGTTGGTGTTGACCTTGAGGGCAATATTACAGGTGTTGAAATATTGTCTCACAGCGAAACACCGGGTCTCGGTGCCAATGCTGTAAAGCAAGACTATAAAGACCGTTTTGTAGGTAAAAACGGAACATTGACAGTTGATAAAACATCAAACGAAGGACAGAATGTTCAGGCTATTACAGCGGCAACGATAACCTCAAAGGCAGTTGTTGCGGCGGTTAATTCGGTTTTGGAAGCATTCGTTAAATTACAGGAGGTGTAAATAATGGCTGAAAAGAAATCTTTAGGTAAAGAGCTTACCAAGGGCATTATTGCTGAAAACCCTGTTTTGCGTCTCGTTCTCGGTACTTGTCCTACTCTTGCAACAACCACATCGGTTGAAAGCGCATTAGGTATGGGTCTTGCCGCATCAATCGTTCTCGTTTGCTCAAACATTGCGATATCGGCTCTTCGTAAGGTTATACCCGACAAGGTGCGTATCCCTGCATATATCGTTATTATTGCATCCTTTGTTACAATAGTTCAAATGGCTGTTAAGGCATTTATGCCGTCGCTTGACGAACAGCTCGGCGTTTATTTGCCACTCATAGTTGTTAACTGCATCATTCTCGGCAGAGCAGAAGCATTTGCAAGTAAAAATCCTGTTATCGCTTCGGCTGTTGACGGTTTGGGTATGGGTATCGGCTTTACTGCGGCACTGTTCCTTATGGGTAGTATTCGTGAGATTTTCGGTGCAGGTACCTTCCTCGGTAACAGTATACCTTTCCTTTCTGAAAATCCGATGCTTATTTTCATTCTTCCTCCGGGTGGCTTCTTCGTGTTTGGTATTCTTATGGCAGTTGTTAATCGAATTGCTGAATCAAAGGGCAAAAACACAGCAGAGCTTCGTGGCTGTGAGGCTTGTCCTATGGCAAGCAGCTGCGCTCTTAATAAAGGCGACAAGGAGGTGGCAAACTCATGACAAAAGAACTTTTTGCTATTCTCTTAACAGCAATACTCACACAAAACTTTGTTCTTGCAAAGTTCCTTGGTATTTGTCCGTTCTTGGGCGTTTCCAAAAAGCTTAACACAGCAGTTGGTATGAGTGCGGCAGTTATCTTTGTTATGGCACTTGCCACAGCTGCAACTTATCCTATCAACCAATATTTGCTCGTTAAAAACGATCTTGAATATTTGCAGACCATAGTGTTCATTCTTGTTATTGCTGCACTTGTTCAGCTTGTTGAAATTATTCTTAAAAAATACATCCCTGCGCTTTATAACGCTTTGGGTATTTACCTTCCTCTTATAACAACAAACTGTGCAGTTCTCGGTGTTGTTATTCTCAATGTTGACGAAGGTTACGGCTTCTGGCAGTCAATGTTCAATTCTGTTGGCGGCGGTCTTGGCTTTATGCTTGCGATGGTTATGTTTGCAGGTGTAAGAGAGAGACTTGAGTCCTGCGAAGTGCCGAAATTCCTTCAAGGACTTCCGATTACCCTTGTTGCGGCATCTCTTGTATCAGTTTCGTTCTTGGGCTTCACGGGAATTGTTGAAAACATTTTCGCTTAAAAAGGGGGTACAGATATGAGTTCAATTATAATTCCGGTTGTAATCGTTGCAGTAATCGGTCTTGTTTTAGGCTTAGGTCTTGCTGTTGCATCCATTGTTTTCGCTGTACCTGTTGATGAAAAAGCTGAAAAAGTGCGTGGATGTTTACCCGGTGCTAACTGTGGTGCTTGTGGTTTTACAGGTTGCGACGGTTATGCTGCTGCTCTTTCAAAAGGTGAAACTACCAATTGTTCTTTGTGTACTCCGGGTGGTAATGATGCGGCTCAAGCTATTGCCGAAATTATGGGGCTTTCTGCGGGAGCTATAACTCCTATGGTTGCAGCAGTTATGTGTCAAGGCAACAGAACAAATGTTGAAGAGAAGCTTCAATACAGTGGTGTGCGTTCTTGTAAAATGGCAACACAGCTTTTCGGCGGACCTAAAAACTGTGTGTACGGTTGTATAGGCTTCGGCGATTGTGCTGAGGTATGTCCTTATGAAGCAATTTTTATTTGCGATGGTGTTGCGAGAATTAACCCCGATAAGTGCCGTGCTTGTAAAAAGTGTATAAACAGTTGTCCGAGAAGTCTTATCGACTTATTCCCGCTTGATACTGTTAAGTCTGCCGTGCTTTGCAAAAACCATGCAAAGGGCGCACAAACAAGAAAGCAGTGTAAGGCTGGCTGTATCGGCTGTATGAAGTGCGTTAAGGCTTGCGAAATGGGTGCCGTTAAGGTTGAAAACTTCTGCGCAAGTGTTGATTACGACAAATGTACAGGTTGCGGAAAGTGCCACGAGGCTTGTCCTGTTGGCTGTATTGATATTTTTGAAATTAAAAAGCATTTCTAAAATAAACGCAAAGGGTGGCGAAAGCTGCCCTTTATTTTTTCTTAAGATTTTATTACAGTTTTTTCATTTACTTTAAAACTAATGTGTTATATGATAAAATAAAGATAAGATAATACGAAAGGGTGATAATATGAACGAAGAAAACATTAAAAAGGTTAAAGAAAAGAAAGCTTTAAGCAAGGGGCAAAGAATAATTTTCTTTTGCATTTTTTCTTTTTTGTATTTTGCACTTGCTGTATTCTCTTTTGCAACTACTTGGTATGATAACCTGATTCTCACGATACCTGCTTTTATAGTGGTCTTGCTGTGTGAATGGATACTCACAAAAAAGACCGATATGTCTCCTGCAACATTGACGTTTAGCAGTATGCCAATGCTTGCGATAACACTTGTTGTCGCATTGGGCTTAGCTGATGAAGATTTGTTTACCCTGCATTATTGGAGCTTTTTCATCTGTGGCGCACGTTTATTTTTAGGTATTATTGATTGTATAAGAGTTAAAAAATTCAGACGAATTGTGTTGTGTGTCATTTTGAGCGTTGCACTTTTCGCCACAGGTTATTTTTCTGCTGTTTCGGGTTTGTATGACGATTATGTTATAAAAAGAAACGGCGGAGAAAGCGACAGAACAAGCTCATACAATTCAATAAACCAACTTGTAATTGATGAAAACGACTGGGAAAAATTTGTAAATGAAACACCTTTCAAGATAGAACAGACAGGTGGAATTGTTGCTGATTACGGTTGGCTCGAAAATCCCATGGCTTACGGCAAGGGTACATATCCTCATATAGACGGCTCAACGGTTTGCGTTCCGCTTGCTATTGAGTTTGCAAGACAGCACCTCGGCTTTTCAGGTGAGCAAGCTAAAAGTTTTGTCGATTTTTCAACGACACATTACGCTTACGAGCAGTTAATCACCGCAGAAAGGGATGGCATAAGAGAAATTGTTGAGACAGATGATTTTGCATATTGTATAGATATGGGCAAAACAGATTTATTCCTCGGTACAGAGCCGTCGGATGAAGAGCTGTCGTTAGCACAGGAAAGTGGCGTAGAGCTTTACAAAGAGCCGATTTGCTACGATGCTTTTGTGTTCATTACTCATAAGAATAACCCTGTTGAAAGTCTTACGGTACAGCAGATTAAGGATATCTACACGGGTAAGATAACAAACTGGAAGGACGTAGGTGGAAAGGACGAGCAAATCAGAGCGTTCCAAAGAGAAAAGAATTCGGGCAGCCAAACAGCAATGGAAAATCTTGTTATGGGTGGCACTGACCTGATAGATCCGATTACTGTTAAGGTGGTTGCGGGTATGGGCGGACTCGTTGATGCCGTTGCAGAGTACCAAAACGAAACTGCAAGCATCGGTTACACTTACAGATACTATATCGATAATTTATATAAGAACGACAATATAAAGACGATTGCAGTTGAGGGTATAGCTCCTACGAACGAGAATATCAGAAGTGAAGCTTATCCGTTCACCACAAACTACTATGCAGTTATAAACAAAAGCAGCGAGGAAAAAATAGGTGAGCAGTTTATGCAGTGGATAATCTCCGACGAGGGACAAAAATGCGTTGAGCAGGCAGGATATATAACGATGAAATAACAAGAAAGACGGGCGATGAGAGTCGCTCGTCTTTTTCTTATTTGCAAAACACATGGCTTCCGATTGTTGTAATAACAGGTCTTGAAAACATAAAGCTGTTTGAAGTTTTAGCAGGGTTATAGTAGTATATTGCACCACCGCTCGGGTCCCAGCCGTTAATGCAGTCCCTTGCAGCTTTGAGCGAGGTGGAGGTTGCAGAAACATTCCAGTTGCTGTCGTTAACGCAGGAGAATGCGCCCTTTTGATAAATCACACCTGCAATTGAATCGGGAAACGAGGAGTGAGCAACTCTGTTAAGCACAACAGCTCCTACTGCAACTTGTCCTGTGTACGATTCGCCCCTTGCTTCTGCAGCGATGAGCTTTGCGAGTAAATTTATATCACTTTGAGAATAGGAGGAAGAAGATGACGATGAGGAAGACCCACCCAAGCCGAGAAATTTCAGTGTTTTCGGCCCTGCAATTCCGTCTGCGGTTATACCGCAATTTTTTTGAAACGCTTTAACTGCCTTTTGTGTTGCCGTGCCGTAGATACCGTCAACTGAGCCCTTGTAGTAGCCAAGCTCCTTTAATTTCTTTTGCACTTTTCTTACTTCTTCACCTCTTGAGCCAAGCTTTGAAAGGGTGGTAATTGAATCACTTTCTTGTTTGCTGTAGTCATAAGATATATAGGAAAAAGAAAAAATACAAATAAGGCATAGCATAAAGCACAGCACTTTTTTCATAAACATAAATAATTCACCTCTGAAAGTAGTTTTAGCAAAAGGCGAAAAAGTATGTAAATAAAGAAAACTAAGGTAATGTAAAAATTTTCCTGAAAAAGCGAAAAAATTTTCAAAAAGGTATTGACAATTATTTTTGATTAGTATATAATGCAAGTGTACTAAACGATAACGATTATCATTATCGTTTAGGAAATAAAAACGAGTAACAAAGATAAGTGATTAAAGAAAGGAGTGAGTAAAGTGGCAATTCAAAGAAACAGTAAGCAACGAGATGCAATTCTTAACAATTTGATGTTAAGATATGATCATCCCACAGCAGAGGAAATTTATTTCGATGTCAAAAAAGAAATACCGTCAATAAGTCTTGCAACGGTATATCGAAATTTAAAGCTTCTTGAAAGCGAGGGTGTTATCTTAAAAATTCCCACAGGGGATAGCGACAGGTTTGACGGTCATACGCACAGTCATTACCACTTCACCTGCAGCTCTTGCAGTAAGGTTTTAGATATAGATTTGCAAGACGGTGCGGAAATCAATCTCTTGCCGAAGAATTTCGATGGTGTTGTTATGGCTCACACTCTTATGTATTACGGTCTTTGTTCAAA
>CAZNQI010000007.1:0-20695 GCA_964575375.1 uncultured Faecalibacterium sp. | reverse complement strand
CATCGAAATATTAAGCTTTTCGCAAACAGCCAGAAAATTTTCGTTTTCCAATCTTTCGGGTGCAACATAAATAATTTTATATGCGCCGAGAACAGCTCTTTGATGAACGAGCTTTATCTGCTTTTCAGTTAAAGATGCGTTTATATACGCAGCCTTTACACCGCATTGAAGCAAAGAATTCACCTGGTCCTTCATAAGAGAAATGAGTGGAGATATAACGATTGTAATACCCGAAAGCATAAGACCGGGGAGCTGAAAGCACACACTTTTTCCGGCACCCGTAGGCATTACGCCAATAACATCTCTTGAAGATAGGATACCGTCAATCAGCTGTTGTTGACCCTGTCTGAACTCTTTATATCCGAAGTATTTTTCTAAATAGTAGTATTTATCCAAGCCGATTCCTCCGAAAAAGGTTTACATAATAAAAATAAGCAACATTTTATACAAAAAGCTTTTTTGAAAGCCAATCTCTTACCGTTTTACTGCGATAGCAAAAGCTTAAAAATACAATAACTGCAACTATACACAAAAAGATAATAACACCAACAGCAAGCGCCCACTCAAGTGCTAAACTCAAATAAAGTATACTACCGCTTGCAAGAGCACAAAGTGCAATATCGATACAAATAAAAACGACCTTTAATATACTGTTTCTCTTCTTTCTCGTTACCCACAGCATATAAATGAGTACCAAAAAGCTGGCAAACAAAAGTATCGGAAGTGCGCAGGTATAAAACAGCTTCATTGCCGAACTCATATAAAGCCAAAAGGCTACATACAAGCCAACCGAAACACTGTCAAATGCCCACATTAAAAATTTCCTTGTTTTTTTCATAAAAACCGGAAAAATAAAGATTACCCATAAAAGCAAACTGCTCCAAAGGATATAAAAGGACCAAAAGCCTTTTTTGAAAAGAAGAACATTTGTTAAAATACAAACCACATTTGAAATTGCAATAATGAGTGAGATTACACCGGCAACAAATTTCTTTTTTACATCCATCGGAATATATTGCTCCTGTGCGAAGGGTGCAACAGTCTCCTTTTCCTCTTGCTTTTTATTTGGGTTCAAAACAGGTGTATCGCATAAAGCACACTTTTTTGCGCTGTCGTCAAGCTCCACACCACAATTAACACAATACGACATATTTTTTCTCCTTATTAATCTCTGTTACTTTCTATTTTAACGTGAACGCCCATTTTAACAAGACGAGTAAAGAACTCTCGTTCAATATTGTTTTCCTTATAGCAATTTGAAAACGTAAAGCACAACTTGTCTTTAAAGCTCACCACACCACATCTGGCACCGTTTACTTTTCCCGGACCCGTGAACAAATACACCTTTTCAATATGCTCTGCAACATCTTCAGGAAAAGGTATAGGGCCTAAATTAGATAAAAGTGTTGAGGTGGTTTGCTCTGCCGTTATCATAAAGCTGACTCCAACACCTAAATCTTTTATGAATACGGGCAAAAACTTTGCAACGGGATTTCTTTCAATCTTTAAATTTTGTGTCATAAGTGAATTTATAAGCTTCGGGTCATTGTTTAAACGAAGCTGCAAGGACACACTTTTTAAAATTTCCTCAAAGGTGTATTCGCCTAAATTCGGGTCAATTTTAACCTTAAGGCAAAGAACAAAGTTTCTGAGCGTTTCACTCGGAAAAGCCTTTCTTAAATTAACCGGTATTTGAACGCTGACGTGCTTTTGCCTCTTGTTTTCTTTAAGCTGTTTTCTGTAGTGTATATCCAAAAGCAGTGCTGCAAGAAATTCCGTAAGCGTTACACCATACCCCTTGCAAAGAGCATAAATTTCTTTAAACGACATTATACCGATAGTGTAATTAAATGTATGTCTCGGCAATTTAGTTCCCACAGCGTGGTACATCCAATTATCCTTGCGATCATATTTTACTTTCGATGAAGCGTAGCGAAGATACGCATCCTCTGTTTCTTCCTCTTTCGGACTTTCAGCCGTATTTAAAACGAATTTATTATACGAGACTTCTTCGCCTTTAAGCTTTAAATACTCTCCTATCAAGGTTGAAAGAAAAACCGATGCACCGTAGCCATCGCTGAGAGCATGGTAAACATCAATATTGATTCTTGAGCCGTGATAATATACTCTGAAAAGAAAGCCTTTGTTTTCTTTGAAATTTATTCTGTAGCAAAGGTTCTTTATATCCGGTTCTACTCTTGGTTCATTTGGATTTTTTTCAAAATAATGCCAAAACAAACCGTTTCTTATTCTGACATTAAAAGTTGGTATTCTCTTAAGTGTAGTATC
Organism: uncultured Faecalibacterium sp.; assembly: GCA_964575375.1. GTDB lineage: Bacteria > Bacillota > Clostridia > Oscillospirales > Acutalibacteraceae > UBA6857. The sequence continues at coordinate 18,406 of CAZNQI010000007.1, read as the reverse complement.
AAGAGCCCTTTTTAAAACAGTAGGATCTACTTCACTTTTGAGTTCAGCACCGATACGAAAAACATTTGACCACGACCTTGAATTTTGCCCCGGAAATATTTTTGCTGCATTATCAAGCTTAAACCAATCAAAATTACTGTTTCTCATAATATACAATTCCTTAAAATATTATAATTAACTTTTATTATACATTATAAAGCTAATCTTTACAATGATATTTTTGATTATTTTATTAAAACATAAAAAACGCCTTTAAGAAAACAGTTATCCTTAAAGACGTTTTAAATTAATTTTTACTCAACGGCTTGAAATACGCTTTGAGCATATCTCACGGTTTCCATTGCATCCTTTGCATAGTGTGTTGCGCCTATCATATCGGCATACTCTTTAGTAAGCACTGCACCGCCTACTACCGTTTTTACCTCGGGCAGTTTTTCTTTTAAAAGCTTTATCGTTTCCGCCATAGCCTCGGTAGTTGTTGTCATAAGAGCACTGAGTCCCACAAGCTTTACAGCGTATTTCCTTGCTGCTTCAACAACAAGCTGCGGCTCAACATCCTTTCCGAGGTCGATAACCTCAAAGCCATAGTTTTGCAAAAGAACCTTTACAATGTTCTTTCCGATATCGTGAATATCACCCTTTACTGTTGCGAGTACAATTTTCCCCTTTTCTTCGCTTTCGCTGTTTGAAATTGCACTTTTAACTGCATCAAATGCCCTCGAAGCAGCTTCAGCACTCATAAGAAGTCCCGGAAGATAAACCGTTTTTTCTTCAAAGCCCTTTCCTACTGCGTCCAAAGCAGGAACGATATCCTCGTTTATTATTTTAAGTGGTTTTTTAGTTTTAAGGTACTGCTGTGCCAAACTGTATGCACTTTGCTTAATGCCCTTAACAATCGCATCAAATAAAGTGTTGTCGGCACTAACCGAGCTTTCGCCTTTTTTCTCGTCCACTGTAGATATCTGCCTTGTTGTACTCGAAGCAAAAGCAATATATTTCATACAGTTTTCATCCATACCGTTCAATGCAAGATATGTGTAGTAGCTACCCATCATATCTGCTGAATTCGGGTTCATTATAGCGCAGTTTAAGCCTTTTGAAAAGCAAAGCGATAAAAACTGTGCATTAACAATATCTCTTTGAGGCAAGCCGAAGGATACATTCGACACACCAAGACTTGTTTTAACACCCAAGCCTTGACTTATAAGCTCAACAGATTGCATAGTTACGAGCGCACTGTTGACATTTGAGGATATCGTCATAGCAAGTGGGTCAACGATGATATCCTTTTTATCGATACCGTACCTTTCGCACTCGAGTACGATTTTCCTTGCAATTTCGTACCTGCCCTGTGCTGTTTCGGGAATACCAGCCTCATCTATCGTCAAAGCAATTAAAGCACCGCCGTATTTTTTAACAAGCGGTAAGATACTGTCCATACTTTCTTTCTTGCCGTTTACCGAATTAATCAGCGGCTTACCGTTGTAAAGTCGCAAAGCCTTTTCTATTGACGACGGCTTTACGGAATCTATCTGTAGCGGCAAATCGCAAACAGCTTGAAGCTCAGACACAACACAGGGAAGCATCTCGTCCTCATCAATTTCAGGAAGTCCGACATTGACATCTAAAATATGCACACCCTTTTCCTGCTGACTGATAGCTTCTTTAATTATATAGGGTATATCGTTTTCTCTTAAAGCTGTTTTAAGTCTCGGCTTGCCTGTGGGGTTAATTCTTTCACCTATCAAAACAGGATAATCACCGATTTCGACAGCGTGAGTATAAGAAGAAACAAAGGTATAATCTTTCTTTAAGGGATATACAAACGGCAAATCTTTTGTTTTGCTTTTTGTAAGCCTTATATATTCGGGTGTTGTACCGCAGCAGCCTCCGAGTACACTTGCACCAAGCCTTGCAATTTCTGCCATATAATCGGAAAATTTATGCTCGTCTATATCAAATACAGTTTCACCGTCTCGGTTTACGGGCAGACCTGCATTGGGGTTTACTATAATCGGCAAGGAGGAATACTTAACATACTCCTTTACAAGAGCAAGCATCTGCTGTGGTCCCAAAGAGCAGTTAATGCCTATGGCATCCACTTTCAAAGATTCCAAAAGAGCAATCATAGCCTTTGGGTCTGCACCCGTCATAAGAGTACCGTTTTCGTCGTATGCGTTAGTTACGAAAACAGGCAAGTCGGAGCTTTGCTTTGCAGCCAAAACAGCAGCCTTTGTTTCGTAAGAATCGTTCATAGTTTCGATTATTACTAAATCTGCGCCGTGCTTTGCACCAAGAGCAATACTCTCGCTAAAAATCGAAACTGCAGCTTCAAACTCCATTTCACCAAGCGGCTTTAGCATTTTACCGAGTGGACCTATATCCATCGCCACAAAGCATTCATCGTGAGAATACATATCCACTGCTCTTTTAGCGTTAGCAATTGCCGAGGAAATAATTTCTTCTAAATTTTGAAACTTTAGGCTGTTGGCACCAAAGGTATTGGCTGTTATAACATTACTTCCTGCTTTTAAATAGTCAAGATGAATATTAGTTATAACATCACTGTGGGTAATATTCCACATTTCAGGCTTTTCGCCCGCTTTAAGCCCTGCTTTTTGCAAAAGAGTACCCATTCCACCGTCAAAATATATTCTTTTTTTCTTAAGCAATTCTCTGATGTCCATATTTTAACTTCACCTTTCCCTTATACCAACAAAGGCACTGACACTTTTTTGAGGTGTCATAATAAAACTGCTGTTTAATGTAATACCGATTTTTTTCTGTGCATCCAAAAACTCCAAAACTTGACTTTGGCAGCATAATGGCACTCCACCGTACCCGGGACTAAACCTATGCTTAGTATTGTGCCTTTCTTTCAGTATATCGTTTATTTTATCGCACCACGCTTCAATTCCTGCAGATGCTACAGCGTCAATAATTATCTGCTTTAACGGAGACAGTACGCTGTATTTTTTAAGCAATCTGTCCACACCCACACCTGTAGTTGCCGCAAAAACATACGCTTTTTTACAATGTGAAAGATTTTTAGAAAGAGCCTGACTTTGTAAAGTACAAAATTCAAATTGAACAGTATCATCTTTTATTGAGATATCACTTTCAGTCAATACACATTTGTAGCTTACAACAGCATAGTATTCTTCCAAGCATTCTTCATAGACGCCCTTTATTTCCTGCTCGCTGACTGCGGCTTTATAACCCATATATCGCAAGACTTCTTTTTTGCTAATCTCTACATTCCTTGCATCTTCAAAGAAAAGTTCAATTCTTTTATCTGTCATTTTGCAATAATTGAGCTGATGTTAGAAAGAATTTGCTTTGCAACTTCCGGTTTGTTCATAGAATATACGTGAACAGCATTTACACCGTTTGCATAAAGATCAACTATCTGCTGTGTTGCATAAGCAATACCGGCTTGTGTCATACTTTCGGGGTCATCGCCGTACTTATCAACAATTCTTATAAAGCGTTGGGGCAAGGATGTACCCGAAATCGCACAAATTCTTTTAATTGATTTTGGATTAGTAACAGGCATAATACCTGCCACAACAGGAACGTCTATTCCGGCTTCTCTTATACGGTACATAAAATTATAGAGAATATCGTTGTCAAAAAACATCTGCGTTGTTAAAAATTCGCAGCCTGCCTCAACCTTTTCTTTGAGGTATCTTATATCATCAAACGAGGTTGCACTTTCGGGATGTGCTTCAGGATAGCAAGCTCCGCCCATACAAAATGAGCCGTACTGCTTAATATCGCGAGCAAGCTCACTTGCATAGTGGTAATCAAGACCTGTTTTATCCATTCCCTCGGGAATATCACCTCTTAAAGCCAAAATGTTTTCGATGTCGCTTTGCTTTATTCTGTCAAGCTGTGCTTTTATTTCGCCTTTGGTAGATGAAACACAGCTCAAATGCGCCAAAACGGGGACACCGTACTTTTCTTGGATATTTTTTGCAATATCAACCGTATATTGAGATGTACCCCCGCCCGCACCGTAGGTAACGCTCATAAACGACGGCTTAAGAGATGCAATTTCTTCTGTTACACTTTTAACGCTTTCAAATTTGTCGTCGGTTTTCGGAGGAAATACCTCAAATGACAACGAGGGCTTATCGCCTTTGATTATATCAATAACTTTCATTTTAAACACCAACTTGAACGTTTAGTTTTTGAGTGAATGCATCGGAGCCGGAATTCTGCCACCTCTTGCAACAAAAAGCTCGCTGGAAAATTCGTGTGCAGGCATAATAGGTGCCGAGCCGAGAAGTCCGCCGAATTCAATTATTTCGCCAACCTTTTTGCCGACAGCAGGTATGATTCTGACGGCTGTTGTCTTTGTGTTCACAACACCTATTGCTGCCTCGTCTGCAATTATCGCTGAAATTGTAGCTGCAGAAGTATCGCCGGGAACGGCAATCATATCAAGACCTACCGAGCAAACACAGGTCATAGCTTCGAGCTTGTCAAGCGTCAAAGAGTTTTTAAGTGCCGCTTCAATCATACCCTCATCCTCCGATACGGGAATGAAAGCACCCGAAAGTCCGCCAACGTGATTACTTGCCATAACGCCGCCTTTTTTAACCGCATCGTTAAGAAGAGCCAATGCGGCGGTTGTTCCGTGTGTACCGCAAGATTCAAGACCCATTTCTTCGAGTATTCTTGCAACACTGTCGCCCTTTTCCGGAGTCGGTGCCAAAGACAAGTCAACGATACCGAACGGTACACCAAGTCTTTTTGATGCTTCCGATGCCACAAGCTGACCCATTCTTGTTATCTTGAATGCTGTTTTCTTAATTGTTTCTGCAACAACATCAAACGGTTCGCCCTTACACTTTTGAAGTGCGTGATAAACAACGCCCGGGCCGCTTACTCCAACATTTATAACGCATTCGGCTTCACCCACACCGTGGAAAGCGCCTGCCATAAAGGGGTTATCCTCAACTGCATTTGCAAAAACAACAAGCTTTGCACAGCCGAAACCACTCTTATCAGCCGTAAGGTCTGCGGTTTGTTTAATTATTCTGCCCATCAATGCAACGGCATCCATATTTATACCTGCTTTTGTGCTGGCAACCGAAACGCTGGAGCATACTCTTTCGGTTTTTGCAAGTGCAGACGGTATTGAGTTAATAAGGTTCAAATCCGCCTTTGTCATACCCTTGTGTACCAAAGCAGAAAAGCCACCGATGAAATTAACGCCACATTTTTGTGCTGCAGCATCAAGTGCCAAAGCGATAGGAGTGTAGTCCGTTTCCTTACACGCAGCTGCAACAAGAGAAATCGGAGTTACCGATATGCGCTTATTGACAATAGGAATACCGAACTCCTTTTCTATATCTTCGCCTGTTTTTACAAGGTCTTTTGCCATAAGTGTTATTTTATCGTAAATTTTCTGTGCAGTTGTTTCAACACTGTCGCTGCAACAATCAAGAAGCGATATACCCATTGTGATTGTTCTGACATCAAGGTGCTGATTATCTATCATATCAATAGTTGATAATATTTCTTTTTGATTATGCATAATAACACCCCTTAAATTTTGTGCATCTTATCAAAGATATCTTCTCTTTGAACACGGATACTAAGGTTCATTTCTTCGCCCTTTGTTTTAAGCTTATCGCTGATATCGGCAAACGGCTGTTCACATTCTTTCATATCGATGAGCATTGTCATTGTGAAAAAGCCTTCCATTACGGTTTGGCTTATGTCGAGAATGTTTATATTACTGCTTGCTAAAAGAGTACATATTTCTGCTATTATGCCTGCTCTGTCTTTTCCGATAACTGTTACAATTGCTTTCATTAGGAGTCTCCCTTTACATATAATATTTCATTATATATTTTAATCAATTAAAGTAAAAAGTCAACATAATTTGTTCTAAAATATTGACACAGCATTAAACTATTGATAAAATAACCTCAAGCTAACTACTAAAGGAGAAAACTTATGCTAAAAAAAGATACTTTTGCTTTAAGACCGCCTATGGGCTGGAACAGCTGGGACTGCTACGGTGCCGCCGTTAACGAAGAACAGCTTTTAGGTAACGCTGAATACATCAGAGACAACCTCAAGGACTACGGCTGGGAATATGTTGTTTGCGACATTCAATGGTATGAGCCAAAGGCTGTAAGTAATTTCTACAACAATTTTGCAGAGCTTGAAATGGACGAATATTCAAGACTTATCCCTGCTGTGAACCGTTTTCCTTCTGCCGCAAACGGTGTAGGGTTCAAGGCAATCAGCGATAAAATTCACGCTATGGGTCTTAAGTTCGGTATACATATTATGCGTGGTATTCCTCGCCAGGCAGTACATCAAAACACACCGATAAAAGGTACAACTAAAACAGCGAGAGAAATCGCAAGTGGCTTTTCAGTTTGTGCGTGGAACACTGATATGTACGGTATAAGACCCGAAAACGAGGGTGCGCAGGAATACTACAACAGTATTTTCGAGCTTTACGCTTCGTGGGGTGTTGACTTTGTTAAGGTTGATGATATTGCAAATACCGAATTCAAGCCACACGACCCATACAGCGCAAGAGGCGAAATTGAGCTCATAAGAAAAGCTATCGACAACTGTGGCAGAGATATGGTGCTTTCTCTTTCACCCGGCCCTGCTGTTGTGTCGGAGGCTTTCCACCTTTCGCAAAACGCTAATATGTGGCGTATGACAGGCGATTTCTGGGATCATTGGGACAAGCTCAAAAATATGTTTGAACGCTGTGAAAAATGGGCTGACCACGTTAAAGTCGGCTCATGGCCGGACTGCGATATGCTCCCACTCGGCAAAATTTCCAAAAACTGTGCTTGCCTTGGCGACGCAGACAGATACACTAACTTTACCGTTGACGAGCAAAAGACAATGCTCACTCTTTGGTCGATTTTCCGTTCACCTCTCATCCTCGGCGGTGAGCTTCGTGAAAACAGACCAGAGGATTTAGAGGTTATCACAAACCGTGATATAATCGAAATCAACCAATACTCTACCAATAACCGTCAGCTTAGAAGAAACAAAAACGAGGCTATCTGGACTTGTGAAGACAAGGACGGCAACAACGTTATTGCACTGTTTAACTTATCCGATGAGGAAAGAGAAATCAGCATTGATTTGAGTGCGTACGGCTTAAGTGAAGAATACACTACTTATGAGCTTTGGACTAAAGAGATTCAAGAAAGCATTAAGGGTGAATTTAAGGCTACTGTAAATGCTCACGGAACAGTTATTGTAAGACTTCAGAAATAATAAAAAGGTGTTTTGGCTTAAAAGCTGAAACACCTTTTTTAAGTTTATAGTTCACTCGCATACAACGATTATAGTTGTAGTACTAAATGAAATATCTGTATTATTCTTTTGTTGTATCTTCAATATAATACGCTCTTGTTGTCGGCTCTTTATTATCCGAAGCCGCAGCTTCTTTTCCAATATAATTCACATCAGCAAAAAGATATATCTCAGAAACGTTAGGAACTATTGCCGGATATACTTCTTGAATCATTCCGTCATATACTATCCTAATATACACACCGTCGTAAAGATCCGGCACGGCAATATTTGAAGATACTTTAGTTGACACCCAAATTTTATCCGAGCAAGCTCTTTCGGAAGTATTTTCAAACGGTTCAACAAGCACCATATCGTCTTGTACCTTGATAACCTTTGCATCAAAATAATAACCTTTGCCTGTCAAAATAACATTACCCGTCAAGCTGTCAATTTCGTATTTTTCAACTATCTCGTTGCTGCCGTAAAGCTCCTTTGTGCAAAGAATAATGTTTCTGTCAGCAAGGTATGAGGTGCGATAAACATATCTCACTCCACCCTCAACCACTTCACGAAAGCCTATTTGACCGGAATTGAAATCAAGTTCTGTCCCCGAAAGCTTGTTGCTAACCTCAACAGACACACCAACATCCGTTAAAAGAATATGCTCAATATCCCCATAAGTACCGATTTTTGCTTCACGTCCAAGCTCATCTATGTACTTTTTCGCATAAGCCTCACACTGTTTCCATAGACTTTCTCTGTCCTCATCCGTAGTGGAAAGCGCTCTGCTTTCATATTGTAGCGGGAACATCCTTTTAATAGACTTTCCGTGATTGCTACCATCTTCTGCGTATTCGGCATCGACAAAGCTGTATCCCTCTTCGGTCTTTTCAAAGGTAAACACAGCAGGCACCAAATGACTGCTTTGTACAATAAACCACCCATTTTCAAAGCCAAAGCTCGCAAATTCTTCGAGCATATAAACTCTGACCTCATCGCCCTTTTCTTCGGTGCCGAAAATCACGTGCCCTTCTGCAGGGCATTCGCCACGCCAGCTTTTTTCGCTGTTTATCTCAAATATGGCATTTGAAACTGCTTCATCTATGTCAGCTGAAACGGCATTTGATTGCGTATCTGTTTTCGGGTTAGTCATAAAGCACACCCCGACAATGCCACTTACTGCAACAGCCACGATCAACACCCAAAATGTCGGCTTTTTGTAATTTAAAACTGCTTTTATTCTTTTTTTGACATTCACTTCACCGAAAGCCAAGGGACAAGCAGATATCATTCTTCTTGGTGCACTGCAATTAATCAGCGCTTGTGAATACGATTTTTTAATTTCGCTACCCATATTTTTGATAACCTTTTCGTCGCAAGCAAGTTCAATATCTCTGCAAAGAAGCAAATACGAAAGCCACAAAACGGGATTGAACCAATAAACTGTAAGCAGTAAAAAGCCTAACGGCTTCCATATATGGTCTTTACGTTTGAGATGTATCTTTTCGTGTGCTATAACGCACTTCATATCCTCTTTGCTGAGTGTTGACGGCAAGTAAATTTTCGGTCTTATAACGCCAAAAATAAACGGTGTATCCACTTTGTCGCATATAAAAACATTGTCGCCCAAGGGTACGGATATTCGTGTTTTAAAGTATATCATTAAGTAGCTTATCACCGTATACAAAAGCATTATTCCCATACCGATAACCCAAGCGTAAAAAGCATACATTACATGAATTTGAAAGCTATCAACACTATTTACCGATACTTCACTATCTATATATCCCGAATAAATTGGGTTGGAAACAATGTCGAAGGTGGTACTGTCAAAAGTCTTTGTCGGGTCTGCTTGTATAATTTGCGACGGTATCGTTTCAGTGTTTGGAATGAGGCTCAAAGAGCTTTCAATCGAAACGGGACAAATCAGACGAATTGCAACAAGAGCCCATAAAAGCACAACTATTGACCTCGGTGCTTTTTTGAAAATCAAACGAAATAAGACTATAACAAGAGCTAAAATGCTCGCTGAAATACTTGCATTGAAAATTTTAAGAAACAAAGTCAACCCATCCACTTTTATCCCTCCTCAAAATCGTCAATCATTTTTCTAAGTTCAGCTACCTCATCCTTGGTTAAATTCTTTCTTTTAGTAAAGGCAGCAAAAAAAGCAGGAAGTGAGCCACCAAATGTATCTTCAACAAATTTTTCGCTTTGAAGCGACACAAAATCGCCTTTTGAAATCTTAGAGCTTACAATTCCTTTTTCGTTTTGAAAGATACCTCTTTCGCAAAGCTTTTTGAGTACTGTATAAGTTGTACTCTTTTTCCAAGACAACTCTTTTTCACACAATTTTACGAGTTCGCCCGATGATAACGGCTCATTTTGCCAAATAATATCTGCAAAGACCGTTTCAACTACACCTAATTTTAATTCTTCCATATTTATTCCTCCTTTTGGTCTATTAGCTGTCGACTGCATCTTTAGTCTACCACCGATAGACCATTTTGTCAATACCTAATCGCAAATTATTTTATAATTTTACATTTTAACGATAAACTACTATCGCTATAAAAAACACCCCGTGCATTTGCACGAGGAATCTTTCTTAAACTTTATCACATATTCTCAACAGCAATAGTATATGCGAGTTCTTCGAGCTGCTCTATACTTTCGAGCATACCAACCTTTTGTCTGTATGCTGCTGCGCCCTTAACGGACTTGATATACCAAGCGGCGTGCTTTCTCGCTTCTCTTATACCGATTCGCTCACCCTTGTATTCGCATATCTGCTTTATGTGGTTTACCATAACTCTCATTCTTTCTGCAATTGGTGGCTCCGGTAAAACTGCCTCGTGCTTAAGATATGCACTTATTTGGCTGAAAACCCAAGGTCTGCCGAGTGCGCCTCTGCCGACAAGCAAATAGTCGCAGTTTGTCTCTTCGAGCATCTTTGCCGCACTGATGCCGTCCACGATATCACCGTTTGCAATTACGGGAATGGAAACACTGCTTTTAACCTTTGCAATCATCTGTCTGTCAACACTCGGTGCATACATCTGCGCTCTGGTTCTGCCGTGTACTGTTATTGCATCTATTCCTGCCTGCTCTGCTCTTTTTGCAAGCTCTACACAATTTATACTGTCCTTGTCCCAACCAAGACGCATTTTAACCGTAACGGGAATATCAACAGCCTTTTTAACGCTTATCATAATTTTTTCTGCTAAATCAATATCCTTCATAAGCGCACTGCCACCACCGTTACCTGCAATTTTTGGTGCAGGACAGCCCATATTGATATCAATTATTTCGGGCTTATACGCCAAACACTCAACTGCACTTCGAGCCATAATTTCGGGATCGCAGCCAAAAATCTGCGCAGCAGCAGGACGTTCCTTTTCGGAAAGATACAAAAGCGATTTACTCTTTCTGTCGCACATAGTAAGACCCTTACTGCTCACCATTTCACTCACAACATAAGTCGCTCCGTAAGAAACGCAAAGCTCTCTGAACGCTCTGTCAGCAACCCCTGCCATAGGAGCAAGACCTGCTGTGCGTGAATCAATTTCAATATTACCAATCTTCATTAAACAACCTACCTTGTAATTACTTTGAAACAGTAATTTCTTGCTTACCTATCCACATATCACTGAATTTAACACCGGAAATTTTTTCGAGCGCCTTTTTCTCTTCCTCGGTAACACTTACATTTCCTGTCTCTTTCTTTTCTTTAACCTTTGCTCTTATTAAATCAAGCTTATCCTTTGTAAGATTATAATTCATAATAGACATAAAGGAAAGGAAAAGGAAGATCATAGGAACAATTGTAAAGCAAATTGTAACACCCGAAACTGCACTTTCGCTTTGCTGTGCAGCCGTAAGCTGAGTATCGTATCCAAACCAACCGAGAAGTTTACCGATACCAAATGCCGCAAAACCGTTAACAAACTTTTTAATAAAGGTGGAGAAGGTTGAAATAACGCCCTCTCGTCTTTCACCCGTTATCATTTCGTCAACGTCTGTAACATCGGGGAAAATATTGTTTTGAACGCTTGCCATACCCGCAAGGCCAAGTCCGTACATAAACTCAACTATAAAGATGATAAACGTGCTGCCCGAATTTCTTGTAAGCCACGCAATACCGAGAGCTGAAACAGCAACAGGCATAAACACCTTTGCAGGCAACTGCTTGTTTTTCTTTATTGAAAGGAAATAAGCAGGGAAAAAGCCAAGTGCCTCGCCAACACCCTGCACCATCGTGAGCATTGAGTAACTGTTTTCTTGCTTCAAAACCGTTTCAAGGAAATAATAAAATGTTTGTGATACAAAAGCAGAACCGAAAAGCATAATAAAACCAAAAAGGAAATATTGACGGAATACCTTGTTTTTAGCAACCCTAACATATTGTGAAAGAAACTCTTTAAGATCCAGCTTTTCATTCTTTTGCTCGAGTGAGCTTTCTTCACTCGTGCCTTTATATGTAAAGATAAGAGGTAAGCTTGTCCAAAGGCACAAAATACACGCCATAAGAGTAAAGCGACCTCTATGCTCGGATGAAAAGCTTGGCGTTACAAATATACCGTTAACACCACCGAGAACCAACGCGGCAACAAAGAAAGACGAGTAACTTGCAACAGCATCCATAATTGTTCTTACTGCGTTGAACTGCGTTCGCAAATGGTAACCCGGTGCAATACCCGGGAGCATAGCAGTATGAGGTACAAGTATAAATGTGCTTACTGTTTTATAAAGCATATAAGCGCATATATAATAAATCATAACCGTGTTGGAGCTTGAGGTAGCAGAAAGACCGAATGAGTTCCACATAAGGAAGTAAGCAATAATGGCAGGGATAACACCCCATTTAAGGTACGGTCTGTGTCGTCCGTCCTTATGCCTTGTTCTGTCGGTAATTATACCCATAATCGGATCTGTAATAGCATCGCAAACACAAGAAAAGAGTGCAACAGTTCCGTACTGCGCTGTTGAAAGCCCCTCAACCTTTGTAAGGAACGGAAGCAGATAGCAGCCTAAAACGTACGGTCCGCCACCCGAGAAAAATATTGCAGAATTATAAGCCACCATAGGCTTAAGCTTTGTGCCCGGTTCGACACCGATTAATTTTTTCATCTTTGACATAAGTGTATTTTCTGTCAGCGGAGATTTTTCGCTATTCATACCTTTTGCCCTCCTCTATTAAATACCCGCAAATGAAATCTGACTTTCGGGGTAAAAACTCCTTTTCCGATATGTACTCATACGGATAGTCCCTGTTGTTATAACGGTTATAAACCGTAATTTTACCGTCTTTCTTTTCGATTGCAACCGTATGCAGACCCTTAAACGGCTTATGCTCACACCAAAACGAAACAACGGCAACCTTAACATTATCAAGACTTTCAAAGAAATCACAGTAACGAAGTGTCATACGATAGGGAATATTTCTTCTTTTGTAAAAGCTTCCGAGAAGATACGGATTAGAGCCTAAAAGTCCCGAAAGCAATTGACATCGAAGGTACATTTCCCTGCAAACATCTTTAAGAGCCGATTTTTCTTCGCGTAAAAGCATACTGTTGTGAAGTGCAATCATTTCGCAGCCGTTATACGACATAGAAAAAAAGCCGTATTTCATATTAGCGACCTCACCACAGCCTTGTCCGTTGATAACAGTATCGTCCTTCAAAGGTATTTTCATATTATGCTTATAGTTAAATCTTTGAAGCACAAAACCAACTCCTTTTCTATTGATTATATCTCTTATTTTCTTTTTGGTCAACCAAAATCAGAATTTAATTAAAAAGGATTATCAAAATATTACAACAATCTGTTTAAAAAGCATTTCACTGTTTAAAACACTTTATTTTACTTAAGCCTACACACAAATTACCTTGCATTTTGATTTTTAATACTGTAACATAAAGCTACAATAAATTTTAGAGGTGAACAATTATGTTAGGTGCAATAATCGGAGATATTTCAGGTTCAAGATTTGAAAGATACAACCACAAGTCAAAGGACTTCGAGCTTTTTGTCCCGCACTGCAGACCCACCGACGATTCTATTATGACATTAGCTGTTGCAAAGGCAATTCTTTTGTGTGGTGGTGATTATTCTGCTTTGGGCGAAAATGCTGTTAAGACTATGCAGGGGCTTGGCAGAAAGTATCCGTTTGCAGGATATGGCGGCAGATTTATTCATTGGATATTTTCGCAAGAGCCGCAGCCGTATAACAGCTTCGGAAACGGTGCCGCTATGCGTGTAAGTCCTTGTGGCTATGCTGCAAAGTCGCTTGAAGAAGCAAAAGAGCTTTCCTTAAGGGTTACTGAGGTTACTCACAATCACCCCGAAGGATTAAAGGGAGCTGAAGCTACTGCTGTCGCAATTTTTCTTGCAAGAGAGAAAAAGAGCATTGAACAAATACGAGACTTCATAAACGATAACTACTACCCCATGAATTTCACCTTAGATGAAATTCGTCAAGATTATAAGTTTGATGTTACGTGCCAAGGAAGTGTGCCTCAGGCGATAAAAGCATTTATCGAATCGACAAGCTTTGAGGACGCAATAAGAAACGCCGTTTCCATAGGAGGCGACAGCGACACTATAGCTGCCGTAACGGGTAGCATAGCTGCTGCTTATTACGGTATACCCGACAATATCAAGACAGCTGCTTTAGAGTTTCTTGACGAAAATCAGCTTGCAATTTTAGAAGAATTCCAACACAGGTTCGCTTGCTGACTTATTAAAACAAAAAGTATGGTTTAAGACACTCACGCTTAACACCATACTTTTTATTTTATATATTCTTCAAAAACTGCTTTATTTTTGAAATATAGGTTCTTACGCTCGATGAAGAAACACCGAGAATAGCAGCAATTTCGTGACTTTTATATCCTGCTTGTTTGAGTTTTACAATTTTTCTGTCTCTTTCCGACAAGGCATTAAGTGTGCTGTTAAGTTCGAGAGCCTCAGTGAAATTGCTTTCATCTGCTACTTCAAACATTTCCTCAAGCGACAATAACTCTCGGCGTGTTTTCTCTCTTCTGTAATTATCATACAGCACACTCTTTGCGATTTTGAAAACAATGGCTTTTTCACTTCGCACCTGACCTATACACGGCAACCATTCCCAAAGTCGCACAAACGTCTGTTGGCACAAATCGTCAGCTTCACATTCACGAAAATTTTTGGCAAAATATTTATAAAGCGCAGGATAATATTTCTCATATATCCTGTTAAATTCTTGTAATACGTCCTTTTCCATATCATTATTTAGCTACAACCTTGTTGCCTACACAAGCTCTGTTTTGAACACAGCCTTTTATTTCTTTACTGCATATAACGCTATTGCCTGCAAAAAATCGTATGTTTTTGTCATTAATATCTTGCTCTGTTACATCGTCTGCAATTTCAATTTTACTACCTGCAACAATCAATGTATTCTTTTCAGCATTTCGGATAAAGGAAGAATCTATTTCAACCCTACCGGAAAATATTTTCACCTTATCTTCATCAAACTCCATTTCAAACGATAGACCATTTGTGGCAATACACTCAATATCTACTCCTTTATTTTTCAAAAGCAGACCGTTAACGATATACTTAACATTTTTTTCCTGTGGCTTAGTAAGAACGGCAATTCCGTTGATTTTGCAAACAGACCCCTCAGGTGCAGATAAATTAGAAACCACCTGCACTCCGTTAACTGTGTAAATTTTTGCACCCAAAGGCAAGTGCAGAACAGTTCCCACAGCTTCACATTTTATTTTTGAAAAAGCCAGCATAAACTCTGCACTGGGACTTTCAGGTAATATCACTGTGCCCACTGCTTCAATCAGCTTTATATTAGAAAGTGCCTCGGGAGTGTATTCTCTTAAATCGACCATCATTTGTGAATGAATTGCTTTTTTTCTGAATCTTTTAAACATTTTTATTACCACCTTTCACTATATAAGACGCACGAAAAAAAGATATTGTCAAAAAAAGATGAAAAAATTTTCCATTGTTATTTATATTTTAATTTTAACATATTAACTTTTACTTTTCCATACAAAAAAAGCATAAATAAAAGCAGGGAAATAAGCCCCGCTTTTATATTATTTATTCAGTTTTTCTAAACATATTTCAGCCTGTTTTTTTGCCATTTCTGCCTCTACATCATATCCTTTAGAAACTAATTCTTCAGCGATTTCACACCAAATTTTATAAGCATTTTCATATTCTCCCAAATCTTCATAGCAAAAAGCCTTTGAATACTTACCATCCATAAAAGTTGTTCCGAGTTCTTCGGCTTTGTTCCAATATTTAAATGCTTCATCATATTTTTTAAGCCTTTTGCAAATATCTCCTGCGTGAATATACAATTCCCATTCATTCGGGAATTTTGCAACTGCTTTTTGGAATTCTTTATATGCTTCTTCATGACAACCGGCAAATGTATATGCGCTAATAAGAAGACAGTATTCCTGTACTTCATCAGGGCTTTTTTCTATGTTTTTGTGCTGTTGCACAATGTTTTCTTCACTTTTACCAAGCTGCGATAAAAGCTTCATTTTTTGGATACGTGTTTTCCAATAAGCAAACTCATCAGTAGTTTTGCCTTGCTCTAAAACTTTATCAAACCAATACAATGACTTTTCTATACAATAGTTCATCATAAAATAATGAATCATGCCATAGCTCCACATATCATAAGGGGTCAATGCGTTGTTTTTTATCAATTTCTTAAATTCTAAATCTGCCCGTATAAAATCTTCCGGGTCATGCGTTGATTCAAAAATCGACATTAATCTTTGGGCATAATTTTCATAGGCAACAGAGTGTTCTTTAAATAAATCATCAATAGAAACACAGTAAAGCTTTGCTATTTCGGGCAAAAGAGTAACATCAGGTAATGTAGTATTACATTCCCAACGGGAAACCGTGTGCGAGCTTACTCTTAAAATATCTGCAACTTGCTCTTGAGTGTAATTTTTCTGTTGCCTGAATTTCTTTAAATTGTTAGATAATACACTATTCATATCAACAGTCCTTTCGTTTATTAAGAAGCTTCTGTTTTAATTATACCTATTTTCGACGTTAAGTCTACATCTCATTTTGCAACCAAACTCGCACTTTTTGTTGAGTAAAACATATCCGCATAAAAAACTTGTCTTACTATACAGCTTTTTCGATATATAACTTGAAAATCACAGGCAAAAATGTTATATTTAAAAAAACTCTGAAAAGCAGAAAGGAGCATACTATGCATCTTTTAGAAGTTAACAAGGAAAACTATGTCGGTCAAGCTGACCCTTACATACTTGAAAGTGCCGGCAGATATTATATCTATGTAACAGGACACGACGGCATCTACGCTTATGAATCAGACAATCTTTTCGAGGGCTGGAAATACCACGGCGTTGTTATGACAGTACCTAATCTTAAGTCTTTCTGGGCACCGAGCGTAATTGAGCTTGACGGCAAATTCTATATGTACAACTCAATGGAAATCTACGATGATGAGCCTGACCAAGGCGGACACAGAGGTGCTATGCACGTTTCAGTTGCCGACAATCCGCTCGGTCCGTTCACCTGCATAAAAAGAATTCTTCATCCGTTTTCTATCGACTCTCACATTGTAAAGAACGAAGCAGGTCTTTTCCTTTTCTATTCAGCCAACAAATTTGAGGGGGAAAGAATCGGTACTTGCATTTATGTTGACAAAATGCTTGACCCTCTCACCCCTGCAGAAAACCCCGTTTTGGTTTTAGAGCCTACACTCGACGAGGACATCTACAGAAGAGACAGATATAAAAAAGGTCAGCATTGGCACACAATTGAAGGTGCTTTCTATTTCAAAGAGGGTGATTGGCAATATCTTATGTATTCGGGCAACTGCTTTGAACAGCCTACATACTATATCGGCTACGCAAGAGCAAAAACAGACGAAACCGACCTTACAAAAATCAAATTTGAAAAGTACCCTGATGAGAATACATATCACCCTGTTCTTTCAGCAAACGATTTTGAAGAGGGTACGGGACACCATTCGATGATTAAGCACGATGGTCAATGGTATGCCGTTTATCACGCAAGAGATTACGAGGACAGCCTCGGCGCTGACGCTTTCGATGCAAGAAACGCAAGAATTTGCAAGCTCCACGTAAAAGACGGTATCATCACAGCCGAAAGATATAAAGATAAGATTTGACAAAAAAACTGCTGATTCGCACATTTGAATCAGCAGTTTTTGCTTTGTAAATTAATCAATAGAGCTTACTGTGTATCCCGCTCTTTCGATACGAGATTTTATAATTTCATCGTCAACAGCTTCTGCATAGGATACAATAAGCTCACCGGTTTTAAGGCTTACTTTTCCCATAGTACCTTTTATATCATTAACAATTTCTTCAACTCGTCTTTTACAGTTTTCACAATGCATACCATCAACCTTAAAGGTTTTCTGATACAAAACATTTGTAAGCTTTTTCTTTTTAGGCTTATAATCACCGCCCGAGCAGCACCCACCCTTTTTCTTGAAATGCTTTACAGTATAGCGTACACCTGCACCTATAATCGGAACCATTATTGCAATAATAATATAGTCTTCCATATTCTTTTACCTTAACCTTACATATAAAAATTCAAACAAAGGGATGCGAATTCAAAAGACGCATCCCGAAATGTTTTTAGTTAATTATTTATGTTCTCACTATGACAGCTACCGTTGCACTTACTGCCGCACTGCTTTGCGTACGGGCAACCTATACAAGCTTCGCCACGCTTTTTTGCCCTGTAAAGATAGAACACAATACCGGCAATAATAGCAACGACAATGGCAATAATTATCAAGTTATCACTAATCATTTACTTGCAACTTTTTCCTTTTTAGCGCTCTTTAAAGCATATTCTGCCTTAAGCTTTTTGTCTGTGTTATGAATAAGCATAACAACAACAGCAACAATAGCGAGAACAATTACAAGACCTGCAATTGCAGCGGCAACATTGAGACTTGCTGCATCAGTAATAAGTGTACCGATAGTGTATACAAGGTAACCGACCGTGTAACCAACACCGAGTTGGAGACCGATTCCGCCCCAGAGCCACTTTCCGCTCTTCATTTCTGCATTCATAG